>CALZJC010000069.1 GCA_945787525.1 Thermoanaerobaculia bacterium
GGCGGCGCCAGGCCCTGGCGCGCCGCCGGGTTATCTTGAATGCCCACTTCGGGCGTGTCCGTCATCTCGGCTTTCCTCGCCTTGTCGCAAAGGGCCCCATTGCAGAAAGCCTTGATGCAAACAGCCTTATTGCAAACGGCCTCCGGAACTCCGGAGGCCTCGTCCCTCTCGAGATAACAGATTCAGGGCCGATTTCCTTCCCTCGGTTGGAGGGCCGGGTAGACTCGTCTCTACCGCCAGCCCCGATCTTCCAGACACCCCGGCAACCCTGACACCGCCGGCGCGTAGAACTGGTTGACTGAAGACAACCGCCGAGGAGGCTAGAGATGTCACGACCCACGTTTCTGTGTGGCCTGATCGTCGCCACGACCACCCTGGCCCTGACCGGGGCCGCCACCGCCACCGACTGGCCGCAGTGGCGTGGCGCCGCTCGCGACGGCCGATCCGCCGAGACCGGCCTGCTCCAGGAGTGGCCCGAGGGCGGACCGCCCCTGGCCTGGAAGACGAGCGGCCTGGGCGGCGGCTACTCCTCGGTGTCGGTGGCCGGCGAGCGCATCTTCACCATGGGCGATCTGGGCGACGGCCAGTACGTTATGGCGCTGTCGCGCGCCGACGGCAGGCAGCTGTGGAAGACGCGGGTCGGCGAGACCCACGAGGACCAGTATCTCGGGCCGCGCTCGACACCGACCGTCGATGGCGACCGCATCTACCTGGTGAGCACCGATGGCGTCGTCGTCTGCCTGGCGGCCGACAGCGGCGAGAAGTTGTGGAGCCGCAATCTGCCCGAGCAGTTCGGCGGCCGGCTGATGAAGGCGATGGGAACCTACGACTGGAAGTTCGCCGAGTCGCCGCTGGTCGACGGCGATCGGGTGATCGTCACCCCGGGAGCGAGCGCCGCGGCCGTCGTGGCACTCGACAAGGCCAGCGGCGAGGAGCTCTGGCGCAGCGCCATCCCGGAGCTCGGCGAGGCCGGCACCGACGGCGCCGGCTACTCGTCGGTGGTGATCTCCGAGGCCGGCGGCATCCGCCAGTACGTGCAGCTCCTGGGCCGCGGGGTAATCGGGGTCGAGGCCGAGACCGGCAGGTTTCTCTGGGGCTACAACCGGGTGGCCAACGACGTCGCCAACATCGCCACGCCGCTCGTCCAGGGCGACCAGGTCTTCGTCTCCACCGGCTACGGCACCGGTTCCGCGCTGCTCGAGCTAAGCAAGACCGAGGACGGTATCGAGGCCAGGGAGGTCTACTTTCTCGCCGCCGACACCATGCAGAACCACCACGGCGGCCTGATCCTGCACCGGGGCCACGTCTACACCGGCACCGGCCACAACAAGGGCTTCCCGCTGGCCGTCGAGATGGCCACCGGCAAGGTGGCCTGGGGACCGGTCCGCAACGCCGGCGAGAACTCGGCCGCCGTCTCCTACGCCGACGGCCGCATCTACATGCGCTACCAGAACGGCCTGATGATCCTGATCGAGGCGACGCCCGATGAGTACCGCGAGCGCGGCTCGTTCATGATCCCCGAGGTCGAAAAGGAGAGCTGGGCGCACCCCGTGGTCGCGGGCGGCAGGCTCTACCTGCGGGAGCAGGACAACCTCTGGGTCTATGACGTCAGCGCGCCGGCGAGCCCGGCCGCGCCGGCCACCGGCGCGCCTTAGCCTGACCCGGCGGCTAGCAGGCTAGCGCAGCCCCAGCGCGCGGTCTATCTCGCCCTCCCAGGTCTCGATCTCGGTGCGGCGCCTGTCGAGACGCTGCTCCAGGTCGATCACCCGCTGCTGCACCGTCCAAAGCTGGTCTCCGAGCTGCTTCTTACGCTGCTCGAGCGGCGGGCGCTGCTGCTCCAGGAGGTTGCGCGCATGCTCGGCGGTGATCTTCTCCTCCTCGACCTCGCGCTCGAGCTGGGCCTCGAAAGAGGCCACCGAGAGCTCGATCTCGTTGAGGTTGTTCTCCAGCCCCTGCCGCTCGGAGCGGCTCGAGCGCAGCTCCTCCTCCAGCGGAGCGATGCGGGCTGTCATCAGCTGCACGCGCTGCATCAGGACCGCCGCGTTGCTGCTTTCGAGCTGCCGGCGCAGGAGCTCCACCAGCTCGCTCAGGGTGGTGTTGAGCGCCCGCACTTCGCGCTCGAGGCCGGCACCGTCGACGGGCTCCTGGGCGCGGCTCGCGGGCGCGGCCGTGAGGGCGATCACGACGAGGGCCACGACGGCCCCGAGAACGGTCACTCGCATCTTCACCTCCGTGTCGGCAGTCGGTTCCGAGACAAAGCCACGACGGATCGTGGCGCCGCGACTGTGCCTCCAATATACGCGGTAGGATGTCGCGAATCTTCCCTCGGGGGGTCGCGAATGAACCTGATCAGTCTGCTCGGCATGCTGGCGCTACTGGCCCTGGCCTGGGCCATGTCGTATCACCGCACCAAGGTGAACCTGCGGCCGATCTTCTGGGGCCTGGGCCTGCAGTTCGTGCTGGCTCTGACCATCCTGCGCGAGGACGAGTGGAGCTTCGTCGGCATGACGATCCTGGGTCTGCTCGTCATCACCTACATCCTGACCGGCCGCGGCGGCGAGGAGCACGCCTGGTCCAAGGTGGCGATGGTCTCGGTGTTCGCCCTGGTCGTGGGCTGGGGGCTCACCTTCATCCCCAAGGAGACCCTCGGCTGGCTACCGTTCCTGCTGGTGGCGGCGATGCTACTCAACGCACGTCTCCGTTTCATGAGTGCAGCGCAGCCCTATCTCGGGGCGCTGATCGTCATCTCCGGTATCGCCTGGCTGATCGCCGGCGATCTGCACGGCAAGGAGATCTTCGAGGGCCTCAGCGGCAAGGTGAAGTACTTCCTCGGTCTGGCGGACTACGGCGCCGCTTTCATCTTCGGCAACCTGGTCGACGAGACGCTGTTCTTCGTTCCGGACGGCTCGCAGTGGCCTGGCTTCGGCTACCAGTTCGGCATCAAGGTGGTGGCGACGATCATCTTCTTCGGCGGCTTCATGGCGGTGCTCTACTACCTCGGGATGATGCAGAAGGTAGTGGAGTCTGTGAGCCACTTCATGCGCTGGACGATCGGCACCAGCGGTGCTGAGACCCTCTCCTGCTCGGCCAACATCTTCGTCGGCCAGACCGAGGCGCCGCTGCTGATCCGGCCGTTCCTGATGGGCATGACCCGATCGGAGCTGCTGACCATCATGGTCGGCGGTTTCGCCACCATAGCCGGCGGGGTGCTGGCCGGCTACATCGCCTTCGGCGTGCCCGCCGGGCACCTGATCGCCGCCAGCGTCATGTCGGCGCCGGCCGCGCTGGTGATCGGCAAGATCATCTACCCCGAGCTCGAGCACTCGGAGACCGCCGGCGACATCAAGATGCCGGAGATCCCAGCGGGGGACAACGTCATCGAGGCGGCGTCGAACGGCATCATCGACGGCCTCAAGCTGGCGGTCAACGTAGTCGCCATGCTGATCGGCTTCATCGCCCTGATCGCGGTGGTGGACGTGCTCCTGAGCTTCCTCGACGGGTTGATCGACGGCCGTCTGCTGGGCGGCGACCTGCGTCAGTACGGCGCGGGCGGCGGCATGTCGCCGATCACTCAGGAGTACGTCGGCTACTTTCCCGGCTCGCTCCAGACCCTGTTCGGCACCCTGCTCCGGCCGCTGGCATTCCTCATGGGTGTGCCCTGGAAGGACGCCGCGGCGGTGGGCAACCTGCTGGGCATCAAGCTGTCGCTCAACGAGTTCGTCTCCTACGGCACCCTGGGCACCTACATCAACTCGGGCCAGCTCAGCGAGCGAGCGATCATCATCTCCACCTACGCGCTGTGCGGCTTCGCCAACTTCTCCTCCATCGGCATCCAGATCGGCGGCATCTCCGCCCTGGCACCGGAGCGCAAGAAGGACCTGGCCAAGGTCGGCCTCAAGGCGATGTTCGGCGGTGCCCTGGCCTCTTGGCTGACGGCGACGATCGCCGGGATGCTGATCTAGCCCGGCTGGGCTAGTCGATCCCCTTCAGAGCCTCGCCGCGGGCGGCACGGATGTCGTCCAGGCCCTGCTCCATACGCTCCCGGTGGGTGCGAAAGCTCAAGACGCAGATCCTGAGGATGAACCGTCCGTCGATGGTGGTGGCGGTCAGGAAGACGCGGCGGCGGGCGTTGATGCGCTCCAGGAAGTCCCGGTTGAGGCGGTTGGTGGCCTCGCGGTCGAGCCCCCGGGGCGCCAGCCGGAAGGCCACGACCGAGAGCTGCGGCCGGGCGACGATCTCGATGCCATCCAGCTTCTCGAGCTCGCTGCAGGCCCACTCGGTGAGATCCAGTTTCTCGTCGAGAGCGGCACGAAAGACACCCAGGCCGTGCATCTTGAGCGGTAGCCAGACGCGCAGCCCACGCCAGTCGCGCGACAGTTCGGGCGAGATCTCGCAGAAGTCGACCAGATCGGGGTCGGCCTGAAACTGGGGCATGTAGTCGGCGACGATGTGGTGCGTGCGGTGCAGCGCCGCGCCGTCGCGCACCAGCAGGCAGCCGGTGCCGTAGGGCAGAAACATGCCCTTGTGCGGATCCAGCACCAGCGAGTCGGCCCGTTCGAGGCCCTGCAGCCGCTCACGGCCGCGCTCGGTGAGCGCGAAGAAGCCGCCGTAGGCCGCGTCGATGTGGAACCACAGATTCTCCGCCGCGGCGAGATCCGCCAGCGCCTCGAGATCGTCCACCGCGCCGGTGTTGGTGGTGCCGGCGCTGCCAACCACCAGAAACGGCGTCTTGCCCGCGGCGCGGTCCTCGCGGATCGCCTTCCTCAGCGGTCCAAGCCGCACGCGGAACAGCTCATCGCTCGGCACCAACCGCACGTTGGCCGCCGGAAAGCCGGCCAGCACGGCGGACTTGACCACCGCGTGGTGGACCTGGTCGCCGGCGTAGATCGTGCCATCGAGGAACTGCTCCGGCAGCCGCTCTCGCCGCGCGGTCACGAGCCCGGTCCAGTTGGCCAGCGAGCCGCCGGTGGTGAGAAAGCCCAGCGCCTCCTCCGGGTAACCCACCATGCGGCAGAACCAGCGCACCACGTTCACCTCGAGCTGTACCAGCCCCGGCGACGGCAGCCAGACGCCGACATAGCGGTTGACCGCGTCGGCGATGAAGTCGGCCACCGCCGCGTGGTACAGCCCGCCGCCCGGGATGTAGGCGAGGTAGCCGGGACCGGCGGTGTTGTAGGTCTTGGGAATGACGCGCTCGAACAGGAGATCTAGCAGCTCATCGTAGGAGGTGGCGCTCTCCGGCGGTTCTTCGGCCAACACGCGGGACAGCTCGGCGCCGCCCTCGACGTCGATCGCCGGCTGTTCGGCCAGCCCGGAGAGATGGTCCACAACACGTTCGGCGGCCGCGTCGATCATGCGACGCATCGTCTCGGGCGACAGCTCCAGTTCGCGCTCGGGTGGGCACATGTCGATGATCCTAGCCTGCGTTTCTCACCGGCCTCCACCCGGATCTGGACGTGCTCCGCGGTGCTCTGCCTCTCGATGTGCCAGGCGTTGGCTGCCGGCAACCCTCCGACAGTGCCGAGGTTCCGGAGGCCTGAGAGCCGGCGCTCTACTCGGCGCGCGCGGAGGCGGCCAGGACCCGCTCGACGCGCCGGTTGGCGGCCGCCACCGGCGACTCACCGCGCTCGGCCGCCTCGCGCAGCAGCTCGCTCACCGTGTCGCCGATGGCCTCCACCCGCCGGCGGAGCGTCTCCGGGTCCTTCTCACCGTTCGACATGAGACCGAACGACATGGCCCCGCCGCCGTTGATGACGTAGTCGGGCACATAGGCGATGCCGCGCTCGACCAACCGATCGGCGTCGGCGGGCTCGGCGAGCTGGTTGTTGGCCGAGCCGGCTATCAGGCGGCAAGCCAGACGGGGAATGGTGTCGCGGTTGACCGTGGCGCCGATGGCGCTCGGAGCGTAGACGTCGCACTCGGCCGAGGCCACCTGCGCCGTTTCGACCACGGTAGCGCCCAGCTCCCGGGCCGCGCGCTCGCAACGAGCGCCGTCGATGTCCGCCACCAACAGGCCGGCGCCGGACTCGCGCAGCATTTCGGCCAGCCGCCAGCCGACGTGCCCCAGTCCCTCGATCAGCACGGTGCGGCCGTCGAGATCGTCGCTGCCGAAGACCTCCGCGCAGCCGGCGGCGATGCCGGCCCAGACACCCCGCGCGGTGTACGGGCTGGGGTCCAGCTTCTCCCCGGTCTCGCGATCGAAACCGTGCACGAACTCGGTCTCCTCCGCCAGGATGCACATGTCGTCCGGCGTGGTTCCCATGTCTTCGCCGGTGCGGAAGCGGCCGCCGAGCGACGCCACCAGCCGGCCATAGCGCCGCAGCAGGCCCTCGCGAGCCCCACCCTCGAGCGGTCCGGGCACAGCCAGCACCGCCTTGCCGCCGCCGTACGGCATGCCCAGCACCGCCCACTTGGCGGTCATCCCGGCCGCCAGTCGCTGGCCGTCCTCGAGCGCCTCGTCCAGCGACGGATAGCTCTTCATCCGGGTGCCGCCGGTGAACGGGCCGAGAGTGTCCCGGTGCAGGGAGATGAAGACCCAGGAGTCGGTCTCCCGGTCGTACCGGCAGACGACGCCCTGGCCCTCCCAGGCGCGGATCCGCTCTTCGATGCCGCCGCTCACGGCACCCATTGTAGCCGGACTGCTCATCACTCCGCCCCTCGGCGCTGAGCGCACCGTCTTCGGCAGTGGTGCCCCTGTCCTCCGTCGTCGAAGCGCTGCTGATCGTGTTCTACGCTCGCCGGCTGTTCGGGGTGAGGCTGTACTAGCCCGCCGACAGCTACTCGGTCTTCGCGGTGGTGGATTGCCGGCTCTCGGCGGCGTCGCTGAGTGCCTGATGCCGGACGAGCCGGGTCAGGGTCCGCTCCAGATGGTCGAGGCGCAGGAAGATCCGGTACAGGAGAAAGAAGGCGACCCCGACGCCGAGGTAGACCACCAGATCGATGCCGTTGGCATCCTGCAGGCCCAGGCGGACGGCCACCGCGTCCGCCAGCGTTGGCGACAGCATGACGATCGCCACCAGCAGCCACGGGCCGGCCCAGAACATCGCCTTGCGCAGCGAGATCCGGCCGCGCCGATAGCGCACGGCGAGCGACGACACCAGCATCAGGGCAACGACGATGGTCAGCACGCGCGCCAGCATCGCCCGTTGCCTAGTGAATCAGCTTGCTCCACAGGAAGCGGGCGCCGACGCGAAGCTTGGCGAGGTTGCCCTCGCCCTTGCTCGTCGAGTACTCGCTGTAGGTGATCGTCACCGGCACCTCGCACAGCCGCAGCCCCTGGCGCGCTACCCTCTCGACCAGCTCGGAGGCGTACCCCATACCGTCCTCCCGGCAATCCAGCCGCCGCGCTGCCTCCGCCGACAGCGCCCGAAACCCGTTGTGCGCGTCGGTCAACCGAACGCGTGACACGACCCGGGTGAAGAGCACCGCGAGTCGGATGAGGAGCTTGCGCCGCCACGGCAACGCCAGCGCCGCGCCGAGAAAGCGCGAGCCGATCGCGACGTCGGCCTCGCCCGCCCGGATCGGCGCCGCGACCGCCGAGATCTCGTCCGGGTCGTGCTGTCCATCGGCGTCGAAATGCACCACCACGTCATAGCCGCACCGCGCCGCCCACTCGGTTCCGGTGGTGAGCGCCGCACCATACCCGCGGTTGATCGGGTGGCGCAGCACCACCGCGCCGCCCCGGCGGGCTTCGGCGCCGGTCGCGTCGCTCGAGCCGTCGTCCACCACGACCGCGTCGTGGCCGCAGCGCAGGATCCCGCTCACCACGCGGAAGATCGCCTGTTCCTCGTTGAAGGCGGGAACCACTACGACGGTTCTCATGGTCGAGGAGAAACGGGCCGCCATCTGCCGGATTCTTTCAGCCGAACCATATTGAGTGATCCAGGCTAGGCTAGCATGCTGGCGCATCTGGTTCGGGTACCAGGAACTCCTCATGTCGAAGTCAACCGAACGGCTGGGCAGGCGCCAGGCGGGGTGGCTGCTCGCCCTGATCCTGCTCGCCGGCGCGGCGATCTATGTCGTGCCGATCTGGTGGGGATTCCCCACCGGGTCCGACACCTGGGCCTTCGACGAGATCACGCCCCAGCACGTGACCTCGAAGTGGCCAATCCTCTACCCGCCAGCCCATCGCCACCTGCTGACGGCGCTTTTCGCCGCCACCGATCACGCGGCCGAGCTCACCGGCCGGCACGAGCCCGATCGGCCCACCCTGCTGCTCGCCTCCCGGGCGCTCAGCGTCTTGCTGGCGTGCCTGACGGCGCTGGTCGTCTACCGCTGCGCCCGGCGGCTGTCCGACCGGGCGACCTCGCTGCTGTCGGTGACCGCCGTCGTCTTCGGTACCAACTACGTCTTCTACGCCAAGACGGCCAATCTCGACATCCCCTACCTCTTCTGGTTCACCCTCTCGCTACTGTTCTTCTTGCGCTGCCTGGAGCACCGGCGCTGGAGTGATCACGTTCTCTTCGCGGCCTGCGGCACTCTCGCCATCGTCACCAAGACGCAGGCCTACGCGCTCTACCTGCTGGCTCCCGTCGCTCTGGTGTTCAACCTGCGCCCGCCCGGAGAGCCGGTGTGGAGCTCCTGGCGCCGGGCGCTCTTCGATCGCCGCATCCTCGAGGCAGCGGGAGCGTGTGTCGCGCTCACGCTGGTGCTCTTTGGCGAGCTGCGGGGCAGCGGCGAGCTGCGCGAGCACGTCGCCGCGCTGACCTCGCTGGATTTCGCGGACTACCGGACCGTCGCGCTGTCGCCGAGGGGGCTGTTGCGGCTCGCCATCGAGACGTTGCGGCTGACCTCCTTCGTGCTCGGCGCGCCGGTTTTCCTGGCCGCGCTGGCCGGGCTCGGCATGGCCGTCGCGCGGCCGCGCCGCAATGCCCGGTTGCTGTCGCTACTGCTCTTCGCGGCGCCCTACTGGGTGGTCTTCGTCGCCGCGACGGGATTCAACTACGACCGCCATTACCTGCCGATCACGGTCGTTCTAGGGCTGTTCGCCGGCAAGGCGCTGGCGGGCCTGGCGGCGCTAGGTCCGCCGCTGCGGCGGTTGCGGCTGGCGGCGGTCTCCCTCGTCGTGGCCTACTCACTGTGGTGTGGCGTTTCCGTCGACCTCATGCTGTTGGGCGATGCGCGCTACGAAGTAGAGCGGTGGGTCGTCGCCAACGGCCTCAAGGGGAAGACCGTCGGCCTGGGAGCCAGGGAGCGCCTGCCCCGCGGATTGCCCTACTTCCCGGTTAGCCGCTTCGCCCTGTGGCGGCAGCGAGAGCATGGCACCAACCCCAGGGTCTGGCACAACTGCCTTGCCCTCAGCGAGCTCGATGTCGAGTATCTCGTTCCGGACACGCCCGCGGAGATGCGCGGACCGGGCCTCAACTATCGAGAGTATCGGCGCTTCCCCAACGCGATGCCCGTTCCCCTGGCCAACCCCGAAGGCGTCACGGCCTTCGCCTCCAACGTCGTCAAGGTGGCCCAGGACGTCGTCGTCTTCCGGCGCACCGGGGAGCGGTGCGTCGACTCGGCGCTCGTGCCGAGGACTCTCGACGAGCTGCGTCGCCGCAACGAGCCCGAGCGCCGCGCGCAGCTGGCGCGGGCGATCTTCGAGTCGCCATCCATCCGCCCCGTCCCCCTGGCCAAAGGCCAGCCCTTGGCCAGGGGCCAGATGGCCGGGGTGCGCCTGCTCCGCGACCGCTGGACCGCCGGCACCGCGCCCGCCGGGATCGCCGTGCAGAACCTGGGCTGGCGGGAGGAGCGACCGGATCTGCTGCTGCGCCTCTCGCGGCACCGGGCTCCCTTCCCGGTGACGGCTTTCGTCGACGACGGCACGGGCACCCGGAGCTTCGTCTTCGACCGGCCCGCCGAGACGGTGGTGCCGCTGCCGGCCGTGGCACCGGGCGAGCGCAGCCTGACGATCATCTGGAGCGACAAGGGCTGGCCGGACAACATGGGGACCCGGCGCGGGATCCGGGTGCTGCCAGCAACCTGGCCGGGCAGCCCCGAGCAGGGCCGGCGTCAGCTCCATGCCACCCTCAGGGGCCTGAGCGACGGAACGGTCGAGCCGGCGGTGCGCGCCGAGCTGGCCCGGGCCATCGGGCGGGGCGGTGTAGAAGAGCCGATCGCCATCGACGACTCCGCGCTGATGGTCGGCGGCTCGTTGAAGGGCTGGACGGACGGCACCGAGCCGGCGGCGGTGCTGGTGCGCAACTCCGGCGAGCGGGCGGCACGTGTGGCGCTGACTCTGGGCTGCGACAATCCGTGGGCGACGGAGCCCGTGGTCGCGTTCGTCGACCGCGGGGGTCGGATCGAGAGCTACCAGCTCGACTGCACGCAGGGGGAGCGCCAGGCGCGTCTCGATCGCCTCGCGCCGGGCGGCGAGCGGCTCTACATCGTCTGGGCCGATCGCGCCCGCCCCACCACCACCGAGCCGGTGCGCATGCTGGGCGTGCGGCTCGAGAAGGTGCGCCTGATCGGCGAGGAGAAGGTCGAGGGGAGCTGAGTCGGCTCCTCTCCCCTCATCAGAGCTCCGCCACCGCCGCGCCCCGCTGCAGCTGCAACACCTCGACATCCGGGTCGACCACGATCCGCTCGGGCTCGAACGGCGCCTCGATGCGCACCTCGCGGCTCTCGCCGGCGCCGAGGGCGATCCCCACCCGGGCTTCGCGGTAGTCGGCGCCGCGCTCGCCGTCGTCGTCCCAGCGCTCGCCGGCAACCGCCGCGACTTCGACCTCCACCGCGCCGCTGCCGAAGTTCTCCAGCCGCGCCGTGGCCGCCCAGGCGTAGCCGTTCGGCTCCCGACGGGCTTCGTGCAGGCGGAACTCCGGCACGACGACGTCGAAGAACCACTGGTCCACGAAACGGTCGAAGCGCCCGGGGTCCGGCGCATGCGGCCGTAGGGTCTCGATCATGTCCTCCAGCAGCGGATAGTCGGGCCCGTCCTTGAACCGCTCGATGAACTCCCTGAGCCCGGCCAGCATCGGCTCACGGCCGATCTCCTGCATGAGCATCCAGACCACCAGCGAGCTCTTGTCGTACATCACCGTGCGGTCGCCCGGCTGTGAGCCGTCGGTCTTGACCAGCGGCCGCTCGGCGTCCTGGCGCCGGCGGTCGCCGTAGCGCGACTCGATGCGCTTGGCGAACTCCTGACGCCGGTGCTCGCCGCCGAGCTCCTCGATGAGCATGGCGGTGGCGAAGTGGGCCATGCCCTCGGAGAGGATGTTGCCGCCCGGCCCGTCGCCCGGGGTCAGCAGATTGCCCCACCACTGGTGGGCGGTCTCGTGGGCGGTGACCAGCATCACCAGGTTGGTCTTGGGATCGTCGCGCACCAGAAAGCCGATGCCCTCGGAGAAGGTGATGTTGGTGGGGAACCCCTGGGCGTAGGTCGCCAGACCGGCGAACTCGCTCAGCCGCAGCTCCCGCCAGGGGAAGGGGTGAAACCACTCGGAGTAGTGGCGCCTGGCGGCCTCCAGGGTGCGAGCGATCTCGGGCACGTTGTAGGGGTGCTCGGGGAAGTAGTAGAC
>CALZJC010000070.1 GCA_945787525.1 Thermoanaerobaculia bacterium
AACCGTTGGGTCGCGGTGGATGACGACTATCCGTATCTCGCTCTGATCAAGAGCGTCTACGACATGCAGCCTGGCACGCTGAAAAGCCGAGGCCCCGCTTGGATGATGCGGGCTCCGGATGGGCCCGAGTAGCGCCGCCCACGACGTGCAGACCAGCCGAATAGAGAGGGGAGCTGAGGGCAGGGAGACCGAGGTAGAGTCTGCGGACCCTGAGAGAGCTCCAAGAACGAGGCGGAGGAATCACGATGACCGAAGAGAAAGTCTGGCACGTCGCAGTGGATGGCAAGCAGCAAGGTCCGTACAGTCCCGCAGAAGTGCTCGCCGAGATCGGCGCCGGCCGGCTCGACGCGCGCGCCCACGTCTACGGGCCCGGGATGACCGCCTGGCAGCCGATTGCCAGCCGGCCCGAGTTCAGCTCGGCGCTGCCGGCCAGCGTGCCACCGCCACCGCCGGCCGGCGTCGGCAGCGCCCACGAGATCGACTACGAGGTCTTCGGCGAAGAGATGCAGTTCGTCGAGATCACCCTCGACCCCGGCGAGGCATGCGTCGCCGAGGCCGGCTCCTTCATGTACATGGACCCCGGCATCGAGATGGAGACGATCTTCGGCGACGGCTCGGCCCAGAGTGAGGGCGGCGGCTTCATGGGAGCGCTGCTCGGCGCCGGCAAGCGCATCCTGACCGGCGAGTCGCTGTTCATGACGCTGTTCGGCAACGGTGGCGGCGGCCGTCAGAAGGTGGCGTTTGCCGCGCCGTATCCGGGCCGCATCGTGCCGATCGATCTGCAGCAGCACGGCACGATCCTCTGCCAGAAGGACGCTTTTCTGTGCGCCGCCAAGGGCATCGCGGTGGGTATCGCCTTCCAGAAGAAGCTGGGCGCCGGCCTGTTCGGCGGCGAGGGCTTCATTCTTCAGAAGCTCGAGGGTGACGGTCTCGCCTTTGCCCACGCCGGCGGCACGGTGGTCAAGCGCGAGCTCGCTGCAGGCGAGAAGCTGCGCCTCGACACCGGCTGTCTCGTCGCCTTCGACGCTGGCGTCGACTACGACATCCAGAGTGTCTCGGGCATCAAGACGGCGCTCTTCGGCGGCGAGGGTCTGTTCTACGCGGCGCTCACCGGTCCGGGCACGATCTGGATGCAGTCGCTCCCGTTCAGCCGTCTGGCGAGCCGCATCTACGCCGCGGCGCCGCAGACCGGCGGCACCCGCAAGGGAGAGGGCTCGGTCCTCGGCGGCCTGGGCGGTCTCGTGATGGGCGATCGCTGATCGGCGCACCGCAGCTCGTACGGCGACCGGTGTAGAATGCGATCTCGGACCTTTGTAATCGAATTGCGAACGCGCCCCGACCCCGGGGTGGCGTCGGAGAGACGGAACCCGTACCGGGAGAAGGAGACTCCATGAAGCTGAGAACCCGAATCACGATGGCTCTGGCTTGTCTGGTGTTGATGGCTGGGACCCTGGCCGGCCAGGCGGAGCCGGCGCCCTACATCACCATCCACTACGACCGCATCGACCCGGCCCAGATGGCGGACTGGGAGGCGAACAGCAAGCAGTGGGTGGAGGCGTTCGGCGAGGCGAAGGTCGGCAAGGAGTTCAACTGGCAGGCCTACCAGAGCGGCTTTTCCTACGCCTGGGTAGGCGACATGCCGAACTTCGCCTTCCTCGATCAGAGAGAGGCCCAGAACGAGATGCTCGCCGAGAAGGTGGGTGCGGAGAAGATGGCGGCGCTCGAGGCGGGCGCAGCCGGCGCGGTCGTCGAGCACTACAACGAGATCTGGAAGTACGAGCCCGGGATGTCCTACCTGCCGGCGGATTTCAGCCCGGCCGGAATGGGCGCCATCAGCGTCGCCGTCGTGGACGTCAAATCCGCCATGGGCAAGGAGTACCGGGAGCTCGTCGAGGAGGCGATCGCGGCACTGAAGACGATTGAAGCGCCGGTCAACTTCTTCGCCTACAGCACGCCGTTCGGCAAGGGTAGCTACGCCTTCGTCAGCTTTGGCGAGGACCGTGCCGCCCTCCACTCCGGCCCGGAGATGGGTGGACTGCTCACCGAAGCCGTGGGTGCCGAGAAGGCCGAGGAGATGTTCGGGCGCTACATGAACTGCGTCGCCGCCGAGGAGGAGCGCGACTGGCGCGTCCGCCCCGATCTCAGCTACGCGGCCGGTGGCGAGATGATGGAGCAGGAAGAGCCGACGGAAGAGCCGACCGAGTAGCCGACTCCGGCGGTCAGCAAGCGGGGCCTACTCGCCGAGGCTTCCGACCTCGGCGAGCGGGTGCCCGTCCTGTTGGCGCTCCGGTAGCACCCACTGCTCGGCGTAAACATCTCGGCTCATGTCCATCCGTCTCGCACGGGACTCGTTGACCAGAAACGCGGTGTCCGAGATGTGGCCTTCGACTGACGGTCCGCTCGAGTCCCGTGCACGACTCTCGTCCATGGCCCGATTGTAGCTTCACCGCCTTGGGAATCTGCCCAGGAACGTGGCGTAGATCCACCCCTGTAGACTCTTGGCTGTGAGCTTCATTCCCATCGTTCTCAGCCTGCTAGTCCTGGCGGCTCATTTTCTTCGCGGTGGGGGCCTGCTCGTCGCCGTCGGTGTGCTCGGACTGCTGGCGCTGCTCGCGATCCGCAAGCCATGGGTCGCCCGCGTCATGCAGGTGGTACTCACTCTCGGAGCGCTCGAGTGGATGCGCACGCTGGTCACCCTGGCGATGCGGCGCAGTGAGCAAGGCGAGCCGTTTCTCAGGATGACGCTGATCCTGGGCGTGGTCACAGCTGTCACCCTGGCCTCGGCTCTGCTGTTCGAGACGCCGAAACTGCGGCGGTTGTATCGCGCGAACGACGACTCGGCGTGAGCCGCGCCTGACGGCCTCAGTCGGGCAGGCATGCCACACAGGTGCTGGCCGAGTATTCGAAGGAAAGCGACCGCCTCAGGGGTCACCATCCAGCACTTCTCGGACCTTGTTGAGCAACTCGTCGACCCCGAAGGGCTTGCCCAGAAAAGGCGTTCGCGGATCGGCCAGCTTCTCCTCGACGATCGTGCGCTCGGCATAGCCCGAGAACAGCAGCACCTTGACCTTCGGTCTGGCGGCGGTGATTCGCTGGGCCAGATCGACGCCGTTCATTCCCGGCATGACGATGTCGGTCACCAAGAGATCGATCGGCTCGACCGCCGCCAGGCTGAGCGCCTTGGCCGGTTCCTCGGCCACCAGAACCCGGTAGCCTTGATTCTCCAAGATCCGCTCCGCCAGCAGTCGCACGGCCTCCTCGTCCTCGACCACCAGGAGGGTCTCCACCCCGGAGAGCGTACGGGTGGCCACTGGCGCAGGGATCGGAGCGATCTCCTCGTGCTCCCGCGGTAGGAAGACCGTGAAGATCGAGCCGCTGCCCACTTCGCTCTCGGCCCAGACATAGCCACGGTTCTGTTTGACGATGCCGTAGACCGTGGCCAGGCCGAGGCCGGTGCCGAGACCCTGTTTCTTGGTAGTGAAGAATGGCTCGAAGATGTGCCGCCGAGTCGGTTCATCCATGCCCCGCCCGGTGTCCGAAACCGTCAGTTTGACGTACGGACCGGGGCGGATGGCGACCTCGGTCTTTCCATAACGCCTGCCGAGCTCGGCGTTCGCCGTCTCGATGACCAGCCGACCGCCTTGCGGCATCGCGTCGCTGGCGTTGACTGCGAGGTTCATCAGGATCTGCTGGAGTTGGGCCGGATCCGCCCGAATCCGGCCGAGGTCGGAGCCGAAGACGGTGGAGAACTCGATTTCGGCGCTGATGGTGCGACGGAGCAGAGCTTCCATCTCACTCAACTGGTGGTTGAGGTCGAGGACCTGCGGCCGTGACATCTGTTTGCGGCTGAAGGCCAGGAGCTGTTGGGTCAGCGCGGTGGCGCTCTCGCCGGCTTTGCGGATCTCCTGGATATCCCCGTACACGGAGCTCTCGACGGGGACTTTGCTCAGGGCGAGCTCGGCGAAACCGAGAACGCTGGTGAGCAGGTTGTTGAAATCGTGCGCCACCCCGCTGACCAGCCTGCCGACTCCTTCCAGTCTCTGCGCCTGGACGAGCCGGGCTTGAGCTTCCCGCAGCGCCGTGGTGTCTTCCTGAACGCCCAGGTAGTTGGTGATGTTGCCCAGGTGATCGCGGATCGGCGAGATGGAGGCGATGACCCAGAACGGGTCGCCGTCTTTCTTGAGATTCTTGAACTCGCCGAGCCACTCGCCGCCCGAGGTGATGGTGCGCCAGAGCTCCTCGTGGGTTTCGGCGGGCGTCTCGTCCGATTTGAGGATAGAAGGCTTTCGCCCGATGACCTCCTCGGGGCTGTAGCCGGTTGTCTTCGTGAACTTGGGGTTGACGTACTCGATCCGGCCCTCGGTGTCGGTGATGATCAGCAGGCTGGGACTCTGTTCGACTGCCTGTGACAGCTTTAGGATCTCTCGCCACGCCTCCCGGATCTCCAGTTTTCGCCTGCGTACCCGCTCGAGAACCGTGCCCGCGAAGGTACCCAACGCCAGGATGAGAACGGCCATCATGGCCTCGTAGCCGAGCTCCACGGGCTCTCCCCTTCGCCAGACCAGGTACACCGCGACGAAGTAGCCGGCCGACGCCAGGATGCTGTAGTTCACCGCGTCCCGGAAACCCACCAGCCCGACCAGAAAGAGAAGGTTGATCAGATGGGCGAGAGGCATGAAGACCCGCGCTTCCGGCAGCAGGTAGATGCTGAGGCAGAGTAGGAAGACCGTCGTGGCCCACGGCAGATAGAGAAACGTCGGATCCCATCGTAGGTGGCGATCCCAACCGAGCTGGAGGAGGAGCCAGTAGCTCACATGAACCACGGCTGTGGCCGCGACGAGCCACGCCCAATCCTCGAGTCTGAAACTCCAGTAGCCGGTGAGGCGATAGGCGAGGGCTACCAGGAAGCCGATCGACAGGCCACTGAAGGCGGCCAGGATGCGACGCTGCTTGAGGCGACGCTTACGCCTCTCGTCCCGCGTGTGCGGCTGCGGTGCGAACATCGAGACGCATTGTACTGGCCGCCGAAGCGACGATCCTCGCTATCCCCCGTGCGGGCACAGCTCGATCCGCCGGCCGTTGGTCATGGAGATGTGCCCCGGGGGGGTGCACCTGACCGGGGTCAAGGGCTGCCGCGAACCGGCCAGACATAGAGGATGCTGAGTTTGTTCCCGGCATCGACATAGCCACCGCCAAAGTCGACGTTCCAGACGGCGACAGGTCCCGAAGTGGCATAGACAGCCATCGCCGTCAGCAGGCCAACGGAGCTGATCTGAAGCAGGCGCCAAACGAACACACAGACCTCCTTCGACCCGGAGATTTGCGGCCCTGGGCTCCCCCAAGTGCACCGTTTCGGAGCTGCGCTGGAGGTCATGGCAGTAGCTACGAGGGTGTCGCCACCCGTGAGGGCGGGCAGAAGAAGCACATCGGGGGCCAGGGCCGCTGACTACGAATCAGCTCGTCGCACAGCCCGCCACTCTCTTCACCCCGCGTACATCTGCAGATCCGTGCCCACCGCATCCGCTATCCGCAGCGTGCTCTCCAGATCCGGATCCCGCACGATCAGCCACCCATCGGACAGCAAGGTCTGCTTCCAGTTCCTCCGCATCGCTCCCGGTGGTAGCAGATCGATCGACACGATCTGCCGCCGAAACCGCGCCAGCAGGCTCTCGAGCCCTTCGATCCGCTGGATCCGGCCCTCGCCCTGAGCCCGTTTGAAGATCACCGCGGCGTTGTACAGCCGCCGCACCGGCTGGCTGAAGCGGTTGTGGCAGACCGCCTCGGCCCAGCCGCGGAAGACGTCGATATCGCCGCCGTAGTTCATGATCTCGGTCGAGCGGGCGCCCGGCGGCCGGGCGCCGATCTCGCCGAAGACGGCTTCGCCGTCCTCTTTGAGAAACCACTCCATGTGGGTGAAGCCGGTGTGATAGCCGAGGGCCTTCAGCACACGGACCCCCATCTCGATCCCGGGCTGTAGCTGGGGCGCGTCGAGGTTCCTCAGGGTGACGGTCTGCGGGCTGACCCATTGCAGGGTGCGGGCGATCAGCGGTCGCGGCCGGTACCAGGCGATGTTGAAGTAGCCGATCTCGCCGCCGTGGCAGATGGTGTCGAAGGTGAGCTCCTGGCCGTCGATGAACTCCTCGACGCTGACCTCGGGCACGTGGCGGATGCGAGGCAGCACGTCCTCGAGATCGGCCGGGCCCTCGAGGCGGTACGTGTCGGCGGAGCCGGCGCCGGCGATCGGTTTGACGATCAACGGGTAGCCGATGCGCTCGGCGGCCTCGCGGCACTGGTCGCCCGTGGCGGCCCGGAAGGCGTGCGGCGTGCGGATGCCGGCGCGGTTCAGGACGTCCTTCATCACCGCCTTGTCGCGGAAGGGCACGGTCTCGGCGACGGTCAGGCCGGGCAGCTCCAGGGCCTCGCGCAGCTTGGCGGCCAGGATCATGCCCGGCTCCCAAAGGCACTCGACCTGGGAGATGTCGTAGCGGGCGGCCTCGCGGCGCACCAGATCGACGACCTGGTCCTCGTCCCAGAGCGACGGGGCCTGGATGTAGCCGGCGAGGGCGCGGCGGGCGCGCTCGGGCAGCGCGGCGGCGGGCTGGTCGCCCAGACCGACGACGCGGGCGCCCACTTCGGCCAGACCGGCGGTGAAGAACGGCATCTCGCCGGGGAAGCCGGGGGAGAAGAAGAGCACGCTCATTGGCCGGCCTCGACGCGCAGCAGGTTGATCAGACGGAAGAGCGCCTTTTCGACCACCGCGGTCTCGGGATGGCGCAGAAGGACCCAGCCCTCGCCCTCGTAGCCGTCGCCGCGCGGTTGACCGGGTTGCGGCAGCTTCGCCTCTATGACCAACTCCCCCAGCTCACGCTGGGCCTGCTCGAGGCCGCGGATCTGGGCCACCCGCCGGCCCTCACCCTGGGCGCGCAGGAAGGCGGCGCCGGCGGCGTACTGGCGCTCGGGCGGCTCGAAACGGTCGTGGATCATCAGCCGCGCCCAGGCGCGGTAGAGGTCGAAGTCGTGGGCCAGCGAGGTCATGGCGGTGATCTGGGCGCCCGGCGGGCGGGCGCCGACCTCGGAGACGGCGATGCGGCTCCCGTTGCGATTACCCCCCAGCTCGAACCACTCCATGTGGCTCAAGCCGGTCTCGAGCCCGAGCGCCCGCAGAGCGTCGACGCCGATCTTGCGGATCGGGTCGTACTCGGCGCCCGAGATGTCGCGCGGCAGGATGACGCACCACTGGATCCAGGGGTTCTGTAGCACCTCCAGCGGGGTCGGCAGGTAGTGGGAGACGGAGTGCCAGACCGGCCGGCCCCCGACCATGACGGTCTCGAAGGAGCGCTCGCGGCCGGTGAGGTGCTCTTCCAGCAGTACCGGGGCGGCAGCCGACGGGCTGGTGAAGGCGAGGATCTCCCGCAGGCGCTGCTCGCTGTCGACGCGGAACGTGGCCTTGGCGCCGGCGCCGGCCGGCGGCTTGACGACCAGCGGTCCGTCGACCTGGCGAGCGAAGGCGATCGCTTCGTCGCGGCTCTCGGCCAGGCAGTGGCGGGCGCAGGGGATGCCGGCGTTCCTGAGCACCGTCTTCATGCGGGCCTTGTCGCGGAAGTTCTTCGCCACCTCGGCACCCATGCCGGGGATGCTGAGCCGATCACGGACCTCGGCCAGCGGCACCTGGAGATGCTCGAGCACGCCGATCAGCCGGTCGACCGTTCCCAGCTGGCCGCCGAGGCCGCGCACCGCGGCCTCGAGCCGATGCGGGTCGAGGGCGTTGTCGACTCGCCAGTGGCCCTTGACCACCCGGCGCAGACGCTCGGGGGTCTGCTCGAGGCTCTGGTGGCTGATCAGGCCGAGGCGCACCCCCTCCTCGGCGGCGGCCGCCATCGCGAAGCGCATGGTGGCCTCGGCCGGATAGGGCGCCACAAAGACGACGTCGGGCATCGGCACGGAGTATCCCACGAGGCAGCGCTTCCCTCTGCGGGCCTGGCGGCCTGCGGCGAATCTGGCGGCGAAGCGGCGGGACGAGCGGGATCCGCGTATCCTAGAGACCGTCGATGGCCGAGCCGCTCAAGATCTGCTTCGTCGCCGCGGAGGTAGCGCCGTTCGCCAAGACCGGCGGGCTGGGCGACGTGTCGGCGGCGCTGCCGCGGACGCTGCACCGCCTGGGGCACGACGTGCGGCTGTTCCTGCCGTTCTACTCGCGGATCGACCGCCAGAAGCACCGGATCCTGCCGGTGGAGTTCCTGCGCGACATCCCGCTGGAGCTGGGCGGGCGGCGGTATCGGTTCAGCGTCTACACGACCGAGATGCCGCGCTCGAGCCTGCCGCTCTACCTGATCCACTGCCCGGCGCTCTTCGATCGGCCGGAGATGTACGGCGGCGGTGTGCACGAGGCGATCCGCTTCGCGCTGCTCACCCGGGCCGCGATCGAGTGCTGCCAGCGCATGGGGGTCGCGGTGGACGTGTTTCACGCCAACGACTGGCACACGGCGCTGCTGCCGCTCTATCTGAAAACCCACTATCAGTGGGACCAGCTGTTCGCCCGCTCGAAGACGGTGCTGAGCATCCACAACATCGGCTACCAGGGCATCTTCCCCGCCTCGACGGTGCGGGCGCTGGGTCTGGGCGAGCATGCCGCGAAGCTCCACCAGGCCGACCTGGACAGCGGCATCGTGAGTTTTCTCAAGACCGGGATCCTCTATGCCGACGTGGTGACGACGGTGAGCCCGACCCACGCCGACGAGATCCGTACCCCGGAGTACGGCATGGGGCTCGACGGACTGCTGCGCAAGCGGTCGGGCACCGTGCTGGGCATCTTGAACGGCATCGACCCGGAGGAGTGGAGCCCGGCGACGGATCCGCTGATCCCGATCCAGTACTCGGCGGAGGACCTCGAGGGCAAGGCGTTCTGCAAGCTGGCCCTCATGCGCGACCTGGGGTTGGACCACCACCCGACCGTGCCGGCGCTGGGCATCGTGACGCGGCTGGTGAAGCAGAAGGGCATCGACCTGTTGCGCCAGGTGCTGCCCAGCTTTGTCGAGAAGGTCGACTGCCGGCTGGCGGCGCTGGGCAGCGGCGAGACGGAGTACGAGCAGTTCTTCGCCGCGCTCCAGAGACGGTTTCCGGGCCGGGTCTGCTTCTACCGCGGCTACAACAACGAGCTGGCGCATCGCATCGAGGCGGGCTGCGACCTGTTCCTGATGCCGTCGCTGTATGAGCCCTGCGGGCTCAACCAGATGTACAGCCTGGCCTACGGCACGCCGCCGGTGGTGCGCAAGACCGGCGGGCTGGCGGACGCGGTGCAGCTGTTCGACCGCGGCCGCGGCGAGGGCAACGGCTTTGTCTTCGAGCACGCCACGGCCGACGCCCTCGGCTGGGCGCTGGGCTACGCGCTGGACGTCTGGCGCGATCGGCCCGCCTGGGAGCGGCTGGTCCAGAACGGCATGCGGCGGGACTTCTCCTGGGAGAAGCAGGCGGGGCTCTATGTGGAGCTCTACCGGCGCCTCGGCGTTTCGTAGACGATTGGTGAGAAGGTCAGGCTAGCCGCTCACGCCATCTCGGCCAGGTACTTCGGCAGCATCGCCCGCCAGGTCGGCCAGTCGTGCGACCACCGCTTGCCCCAGAGGTCGACGCGGTTGGGGATGCCTTTGGCGCCCAGGGCGTGGGCGACCTTCCAGGACTCGGCGGGCTCCTCCCAGTCTCCCTCGCCGGTGGGTATCGCGACATAGCGCCGGCGGAGAAGAGTGAGCTGGTCGCTGCCCTCGGCCAGGTTGGGCACGAAATGGATCGGCGAGGCGAAGTAGAAGTCCGAGTTCCACTGGCCGTCCAGCCAGTGCTCGAAGTCGTAGGAGCCGCTCATACAGATCGCCTTGGAGAAGATCTCCGGGTGGCGGCAGAGGATCGACAGGGCATTGAAGGCGCCGATCGAGGCGCCGGCGGTGATGATCTCGATGCCCGGCGTTCGGCAGTCGGCGCGGATCGCCGGCACGACCTCGTCGACGACGTAGCGGGCGAACAGGGTCTGCAGCCGCGAGCAGTAGGCTGGCGGGTGGCGCTTGGAGATCCAGGCGGCGCCAGCGATCGAGTCGACCGAGTAGACCTTGATCCTGCCGGCCTCGAGCAGCGGCAGCAGCACCTTGATCATCAGGAAGCGCTCGATCTCCTCGGCGTCACCGCCGGCGGTGGGGAAGAGCAGCACCGGGGTGCCAAAGGTGCCCCAGCGCACCAGCTGGGTCTCCTGCTGAACGTTGGGCGAGAACCAGCGGCTGGTCTCCTTCATGAGGAATCTAGGCCGAGCCGGTCGGCCTCGGTCTTCCGCCAGAACTGGATCAGACCCCAGAAGTGATCGGTGAACCGGTCATGCTCGTGCGCCGGGAACAGCGCCTCGACCTTCTGGCGCACGGCGTCCCGAGCGGTAGCGCTGCCGAAGAACTCGTAGGCCAGCTCGTCGAGGCGGTCCAGGTGCTCTTCGCAGAACTCCGCGAAGCGCTCGCTCTCCAGCCTCTGGCGGGCGATGCGGCCGTATTCGCGAATTCGCTCGCGGTACGGCAAATCCCTCTCCAGGACGTCGTAGTAGGGCTGCCAATCGAGGGTCCGCCGCATCTTCCTGCCGGTGGCGGCACAGAACAGCGCCCACTTCACCTTGGCCTTGACGAGCCAGGGGAAGTGGTAGTGCAGCGAGGTCACCTGTGAGTCGGGGCAGGCGTTGGCGAAGTCGATGGGGTAGAACTCGCCATCCTTGCGCAGCGTCTCGCAGGAGTTGAAGTCCCAGCCGAAGAAGGTGTTGATGGTCAGCACCATGTCGGCCAACAGCTGCCACTCCTCGGTGTCGAGGAAGTCGAACTCGACACGGTAGCGGTCGTGCAGTGGTGCCGAGGGATCGTAGGCGATCGGTCGCACCTGCGGCCCGACCCCCAGGCAGCGTACGAAGAGGTCGAAGTCCTCGACGGCTTTCTGCAGATGCATGATTCGCTTGCCGCTGTCGTCGTAGGCCGACACCAGCTTCTCGGCGGTGTCGATGCGGTTGACGCCGACCCAGGCGCCACCGTCGAACGGCTTGATGAACATGGGGTAGCCCAGCTTGCCCCCTACGACCCCGAGGTCGAACATCTCGGCGTAGCGCTCGAGGGTCCGGTCGAGGTCGGGAGTTCGCTCGTACTCCTTCGGCGGCACCATCCAGGTCTCGGGCACCGGCAGCCCGAGGTGCATCATGGCCGCGTAGGTCGAGTGCTTCTCCATCGACTGGACCGACCAAGGGTTGTTGAAGACATAGAGGTCGTTCATCAGGACCGACTTCTTTATCCACTCGCGGCTGGTGTGGTACCAGTGCGTCACCCGATCGATGACCACGTCGTAGCGGCAGGGTTGGCGCAGGTCGAACGGCTGGATGGTCACCCGTTCGACCTCGAAGCGGAGTTCGTCGGCGCCCGCCGGAACGGTCAGGTCGAGCTGGCGGACCAGCTCCTCGAAGCAGATCGCCATGGTCAGCCGATCCTACTCGTAGACCATCCAGAGCGGACCGGGAAAGAGGAACGACAGCCCCTCGCGCAGCCGGTCGCGCCAGTTTTCCCAGTTGTGGCCATCGCGCGCCTCGGTCCAGCGTACCCGCATGCCGGTCTCCTGCAAGAGCGGCACGAGCGAGCGGTTCTCGTAGATCAGGGATTCGTACTGGCCGCAGCTGACGAAGACCTTCTCGGACGGTCGGCCAGGCCTGGCACGGAACCGGTTCATGAACTCGACCACCGGATCGAAGGCCTTGCCTCGCGTGCTGGGCCCGATGTCGGTGAAGGCGAACGAGCCCGACTGCAGCAGCAGCCGGCCGAACCGCTCGGGGCGCATCCAGGCAGTCGAGAGCGCCGCGACGGCGCCGAAGCTGGCGCCCATGAGACCCCGCGCCGCGGGGCTGGGGTCGATCGGCAGGCGCGCTTCGACGGCCGGCATCAGCTCCTCGCTGACGAAGGCGGCGTGGCGCGGGTCGGCGGCATACTCCACCAGCCGGTCCGGTGAGTGAGTCAGGACGGCGATGAGCGGTGCCACCTCATGGCGGTAGATCAGGTTGTCCAGCACCGTCTTGAGGCTCGAGTAGTGGAGGTAGTCGGGACCATCGTGGACCACCAACAGAGGGTAGGACTGGCTCCTGCGAAACCTCGGCGGCATGTAGATCTGGAGCTGTCGGGCTCCTCCCAGGTGCTCGCTGTCGATGCTCAGCTTGACGATCTTGCCGGGCCGCGCGTCGGGATCCTCCAGCACCCAGTCCGGGGTTTCGTAGCCGCGGCCGTGGAGCACCGAGTTGGAGCCGAACGGATCGTGCGCCAGATTGGGGTTCGAGGGGTCGCGGATGAGCTTGCGGCGGCCCTTGCGGAAGACCTCCAGCTTGTACTCGACGCGTGAGCCGGGCGGCAGCTCCTCGACCAGGAACCACAGGTCGGTCCCGGCCACGCGCTGGAACGGCAGGCTCGACGGCAGGCCGTAGATCCAGTGGCGCAACCGCACCTCTTCGGCCTCGCCGCGGTAGACGAAGGTCGTGCTGCGACCCTCGTTGAGCGGGAACTCGTGCTCCTCTAGAAACGCCTCGATCGCCTCTCCGGCGGGCGGGCCGTCGGCCAGCAGCTGATGGATCGCCACCATCCTCTCGGCTCACTCTCTGCTCGCCAGCGGACCCGAGAAGGTCGTGACGTCGCCGGAGGCGGTCAAGCGGCGCGCCGGCGCCTCGGCGCTCCAGCCGTTCTCGCCCTGCGCCAGGTGGTCGCCCTCGTCCAGCGCGACGCAGGTCGCCGGCGCGAACCTGCGGGCCAGCAGCGCGACCCGCAGCGGATCCCGCAGGCGCAGCCGGCGTCGGGCATGGGGAAACGGCAGCAGCCCGCGGACGCGTCCGAAACCGGTCTCCAGCACCTCGGCGTCGCCGGCCCCCTGCGGCGGACTGTCATGGAAGACCACCACGCGTTCGGCCAGGGCCATGGCGCCGGCCGACCAGGCCAGAATCGGCCGCTTCGCGGCCAGATACATGATGTCGAAAAGGCGCAGCCGATTCAGCAAGACGGCGACGTGGCCGCCGGCGATGGCCAGCGCCTGGCAAGTGGACAGCCGCCGCGACAGCTCCTCTCGCTGGCGCCGCAGGCCGGCGCGGCGGTCGGGGCGGATCTGGCGGCGGAAGCGCCGGTGGATCTGTTGCACCACGTCGAGGTGCTCGGCGTCCAATCGGCGCACCGCGGCGAGGGCGTCCCGGCGCGCATCCTCGAGCAGCTCCGAGTCGCTCGAGTCCGCCAGCAGCTCGCGCGCCGCGGCCAGGGTGTGCGCCAGGCGCCGGCGATAGATCCTCTGCGCCTCGCGCAGGTCGTTCTGCCTGCGGCGGTGGCCGGCGAACAATCCGGCGTCGTCCGCGAACAGCTCCTCTGCCCGCCGGTAGAGCTCGAGATTCACCGCCCGGCCGCCGAGGTGCTCTCGCAGCTCGTCGTCCTCCGCCTCGCGATCCTGCCAGCCGGCGGTAACCGTCGCCACCGGGCCCTCGGTGCCGAGGGTCGCCAGCGCCTCGCCCAGCGTCGGGCGCAGTCTCTGGGGGCCGAGGAGAATCAGCTGGGGTGGCGCGGCGCGCGACTGCGGCATTCTGCTGAGGCTATAATCCCTGGCGCTCTTTCACCACTCCGGGAGAATCCATGCACGTCGTCTTCGTCGAGCCCCGGTTCCCAGCCAACCAGCCCGAGTTCGTGCGTGGTCTGCACGCGGCCGGCGCCCGTGTCACCGGTATCGGCGAGGCGCCGGTCGATGCCCTCGGGCCGGTGCTCAAGAGCTGGCTCCACGGCTACGAACAGGTCTCCTCGGTCTGCGACGAGCGGGCCATGCTCGACACCGTGCGCCGCATCCAGGCGCGCGAGTGGGTCGACCGGCTGGAGGCGACGGTCGAGGCGCACATCCTGCCGGTGGCCAAGGTGCGAGAGGCGGCGACGATCCCGGGCACCTCGGTCAAGACCGCCTTCCTCTGCCGCGACAAGCCGGCGATGAAGGAGTTCCTGCGCCAGCACGGGATCGCCACGGCGGCCTCGGACGGCGTCTCTTCGCCCGAGGAGGCGCGCGCTTTCGCCGCGCGGGTCGGCTACCCGATAATCCTCAAGCCACGCACCGGCGCCGGCGCCGCCGGCACCGACCGCATCGGCAGCGACGAAGAGCTGGCGGTGGCGATCCGGACGCACGGCATCGACCGGGGTGCTTCGGTGGCGGCGGAGGAGTTCATCGAGGGACACGAGGGCTTCTTCGACAGCTTGACGGTCGACGGCGAGGTGGTGCACGAGTTCATCTCGCACTACTTCCCAGGGGTTCTCGAGGCGATGCGCAACCGATGGATCACGCCGTACGTGATCACCACCAACCGGATCGACTCGCCGGGCTACGCCGAAGTGCGGCGCATGGGGCGCAAGGTGATCCGCGAGCTCGGCCTGGGCACCTCGGCCAGCCACATGGAGTGGTTCTTCGGCCCCAAGGGGCTCAAGTTCTCGGAGATCGGTTGCCGGCCGCCGGGGGTATCGGTCTGGGACCTCTACAGCGCCGCCAACGACTTCGACATCTACCGCGAGTGGGGCATGACGATCAGCCACGCGAGGTCCGACGCGAAGCTGTCGCGCCGCTTCTCGGCGGCGATGATCGCCCTTAGGCCCAGCCGCGACGGCAGGGTGGCGGGCTACGAGGGGCTCGAGGCGATCCAGCGCCGCTACGGCGAGTGGATCCTCGACAGCCATCTGCCGCCCCCGGGACAGCCCACCCAGCCGATCGAGGCCGGCTACATGGCCAACGCCTGGATCCGCCTGCGTCACCCCGACTACGACTCCCTGCGCGGCATCTGCGACGAGATCGGCCGCAGCGTCCGGGTGCACGCGGAGTGAGCACCGCTCCGTCTGATGGTGATTGGACGGCCGGTCAGTACCTGACGATCTGAGCTTTTCCAGGAGCTCCGTTGAGCCTTGTCGCTGCTGTGGCGACAGCAGGAGTCCCCCCGAGGGCGTGCTAGGCTGACCGGAAGATCGCGTAGGAGGACAGATGAAGAACCTGGACGTGTCGAGCTTCGCTCAAGGCGTAGGGAAGGTAGCGAGCCTCCTCGTCATGATGTCCGCGCTCAGTGCTCTCGCGCTGGCGCAAGCTCAGCCGGATCCGGACGACCAGTCAGAAGACCAGCCGCCGATCCGGATCTACATGCCGGACGGCCAGCTGAAGTCCCACTCGATTCGGCTCTACGCGAATCGGGAGATCCAGCCGGACCAGAAGCCCCGGCTCGATCTGCTACGCAGCCACGCGGTCACGGAGCAGACGGAAGGAGAGACCAAGTTACTGGAACCGAAGGTCGTCGCACCGGGGCAGGAGTGGATCGAGTCGGTCGATGGGCAGGAGGTCCGGCGGTCGGGGACGCTCCTGATGTTCGACCTCAGCAACGTGGACTTCCAGTACAAGGGGGTCCTCCGGGTGACGCCCGTCGTCTCCTGGGAGGACGAGAACGGTCCCCACCTCGCTGTCGGCCCGGACGAGGTCAACGTCGCCAACATCGTCAACACCTCGGTCTGGACGCTTGCGGTCGTAGTCGTGGCGCTCCTGATCGTGATCCTGCTGGCGAGGCGGGGGGGAGGCAACCCACTGAGGCTGCTGATCGGCGCGCACGGCCATCTGTCGCTCGCCCAAGCGCAGATCGCGTGCTGGACGGTGGTGGTCGGCGGCATCGTGCTCGGCTACGGCTTTGTCCGGCTGCAAATCCCGGAGATTCCGGAGTCACTGCTTGCCCTGATGGGCGCCTCGCTCTCGACCGGCGGCGTTGCTTTCTTCAAGGACGCGGAGAAGGTCCGAGCGGCCGCGGCCGCGGCCGCTCCAGGAGCGGCTGCCGCTCCCAAGCCCGCCCTCGCCATCGGCGACCTCGTCCGCGCCTTCACGCCCGGGCAGCCGCCTGAGCTGTCGCTGGCCAAGGCGCAGATGCTCTTTTGGACGGTACTGCTGCTGGTGCTGTTCCTATCGAAGAGCGTCCTCGACGGTGCGATCTGGGCGGTGCCGTGGCCGCTCGTCGCCCTGATGGGCTTCAGCCAGGCTGGTTACCTGGCGCCGAAGCTGGCGCCACAGCCGTGAGCCTCGGCCTAGCCTGACCTTCTCACCAACCGTCTACGAAAGCCGTATCTACCTGAATCTGCAGCGTTACGCTCCAGTCGGGCATCCTCAGCGTGCCTCGAGCACGCTTGCAGTGCCCTCGGTCGCAAGCCTCGCATCTTCAGGCAGTTACGACGTTTCGCTACGACGATCGGTGAGAAGGTCAGGCTAGTCTGCGTCAGACCACGCCCTCTATGTCGCCGCCCGGGTTGGTTTCGATCGCCAGGTCGGAGGGACGATCACCTCTGGCGCCTCTACTGATGCGTCTCGGCGATCAGGTGATCGACCACCGCGTTCAGATCGTCGGTATCCCGGTACACCGCCAGCTGACGGTCGGCGCTGGTACCCTCTTCGAGGATCGTGCGGATGTAGCCGATCTCCTCGCGGGTCTCCAGCTCGTCGATCACGTCGTCGACCCACTCGAGGAGCTCCTCGATCAGCTGGCGGGTCGGGATCTCCTCCTGCCGGCCGAAGTCGATCAGCATGCCGTCCAGGCCGTAGCGCACCGCCCGCCACTTGTTCTCGGTGATGAGGTGGTGGCGGTAGCGACGCCAAGACTGGTTGGCCTGGCGCAACTTGATCAGCTTGGCGACGATCGCCTGGATCAGGGCGGCGATGGAGATCGTCTCGTCCACCCGGGTGCAGATGTCGGCTACCCGGAACTCGAGGGTGGGGTAGACAGGATGCGGCCGGATGTCCCACCAGATCTTGGTGGCCTCGTCGATGCAGCCGGTCTTGATCAGCGTCTGGACGAACTCCTGGTGCTCCGCCCAGGAGTTGAACTCCGGCGGCGGCCCGGTGCGCGGCAGGCTCTGGAAGACGATCGAGCGGTACGACTTGAGACCGGTCTCGCGGCCGTGCCAGAACGGCGAGCTGGTGGAGAGCGCCAGAATGTGGGGCAGGAAGTAGCGTGCCTGGTTCATGACGTCGATCATCAGGTCGCGGTCATCGATGCCGACGTGTACGTGCATGCCGAAGATCAGCATGCGGCGGGCCAGCTCGGCCAGCTTCTCGACGTGCCTGGTGTAGCGCTCGCCGACGGTGACCTGCTGCTCCAGCCAGCTCGAGAACGGGTGGGTGCTGGCCGCCATGACCTTCAGGCCGCCGCCGGCCGCCAGCTCGTTGACCGAGCGACGCAGCCGCACCACCTCGGCCCGCGCCTGGCGCATGTTCTGGCAGATGCGGCTGCCGACCTCGACCTGCGACTGGAGGAACTCGGGCTTGATCTGGTCCTTGAGCACCCGCCGGCCGCCGCTCAGCAGCTCCTGGACGTACGACCTCAGCTTGCGGCTCTCCGGATCGACGATCTGGTACTCTTCCTCGATGCCGATCGTCAGCTTTGGCAGGCCCATGACGGTCTCCTTTGCAAGCGAGGCAGGAGTCTAGCAGCCCGTGGCTGCTAGCCTGCTGTGAGAACGGCAGTCTAGTCGTCGGTCAGGACCAGGCCGTGTGAGCCTCTTCGTTTCCCATCGCGTCCGCCTTCGGCTGGGTCGCGTGGCGGCCTCCGGCAAGCTCGCGGTGCCGAGCTTCCGCGCCGCCAGAGAGCTGGTCTCGCGGCTGGACCTCGCGGAAGGTGCCGCCGAGCTCAACGCCCTGAGCCTGCTGGAGGAGGCAGTCCGTTACGTCGTGCGCGCCACCGCCGGAGACGAGCTGGTGAGGCGAGCCGCGCAGGCGGTGGAGGAGGAGTTGGGCCGCGAAGGTCTGTTGCGGCTCCTGGCGGTCTTCGGCCGCGAGTTCGGGCTGGACGGGGCGTTCGCCGCCACCCAGGCGGCGCCCGAGAGACAGACCGAGCCCGCCGCCGAGGGCCCCGTCACCGAGAGCCCCGTCAACGAGAGCACCGCCGGGAGCACGGCCGCGCTCGACGGCGCCGGCGCCGCCCCGTCCCGGGTGACGCCGGCGGGCCAGGGTGCCGAGCCCGAGCCGGCTCTGGACCTCGTCCGCGAGCTGCTGATCTTCTGGTGGCTGAGGACCAACCCCGCGCTGAGCCGATTGAACGGCGTGCTGGACGCCAGCGAGATCAGCTCCTCGCCGGAGTTTCGCTCCGCCGGCCATCGATTCCGGGAGGCGCTCGCCGAGGCACCGGGAATCGAGGCCGGTGACGAGAGCCTGCTGGCCAGCCTCGAGGCGCCGCTGCGGCTGGTCGGGGATTCGCCGGTGGCGCAGCTGCGCTGGATCGCGCCGCGCTGGGGCGCGGCGCTCGGGGAGATCGGCCAGCAGCTCAGCGCCGGCCTCGACCTGGCTGCCGAGGAGCAGGCGCCCCGTTTCCCGCCGGGGCCGGGGCCGGTGGAGCGGCCCGTCTGGCCGGTGGATCAGGTGCAGGGTGCTGCGGGGTGGCCGGCGGCCGCGACGGAGGCCCGCTACACCGAGGACCGCGACTGGATGCCCCGGCTGTCGCTGATCGCCAAGAATGCGCTCGTCTGGCTGCAGCAGCTGTCGCGCGAGCATGAGCGGCCGATTCGCCGTCTCGACGAGATTCCGGGCGCAGCGCTCGCCGTTCTGGCCGCGCGCGGCTTCAGCGGTCTCTGGCTGATCGGCGTCTGGGAGCGCAGCGAAGCCTCGCAGCGCATCAAGAGGATGTGCGGCAACCCGGAGGCCGAGGCCTCTGCCTATTCGCTGCGGGGCTACCGGATCGCCGAGCGCCTGGGCGGTGAGGAGGCCCTCGCCGATCTGCGCCAGCGGGCCGGCGAGCACGGCCTGCGGCTGGCGGCCGACATGGTGCCCAACCACACCGGAATCGACTCCCACTGGGTGCTCGAGCATCCCGAGCGGTTCATCGGCCAGGCAGACTGCCACTTTCCGGCCTACTCCTTCGAGGGCCCGGAGCTGTCGCCCGACCCGCGGGTGACGATCCAGATCGAAGATCACTACTTCGACCGCAGCGATGCGGCGGTGGTCTTCCGCCGCAGCGATCGGCGT
>CALZJC010000071.1 GCA_945787525.1 Thermoanaerobaculia bacterium
TGACGAACTGACCCTGCGCGGCCGCGAGGCCGACCCGCCGAAGCTGTTCTTCGGCGGCGGCTACGGCCGCACCCACGGCCTGTTCGGCGAGGTCCGCTACGCCAGCCGCAACTTCCGCGGCCGGGGTGAGACCCTGTCCGCCAACCTCCAGGCCGGCTCGGACCTGACCCAGGCGCAGCTCGGCTACACCGTGCCGTGGCTCCTGGATCGGCGACAGTCCCTGGGTGGAGAGCTGTTCGTGCGTGAGGAGACCCTGGACGCCGGCGGCGGCGAGAGTCTGATGCGGGACCTCTCGGGCGGCCGCCTCACCTGGGGTCGCCGGCTCGGGCTCTTCCAGACGCTGACCCTGGGCTACACCTACCAGGACGCCCTCGACAGCCGCTCGCGCCTCAGCGGGAGCGGCGACGCGGTGCGCCAGTCGCTCGACCGCGAGGTCTCCTCACTCAAGCTCGGCTATCTGCTGGATCGCGTCGACAGCCGGTTTCAGCCCACCCGCGGCCTGCGCCTCAGCGGCTCGCTCGAGAGCGCCGGCGGAGCGCTCGGCGGCGATGCCCGGTACCTGCGCTCGCGCGCCGCCTTCGATCTCTTTCGACCTCTCGGCGGGCGCCAGCCGCGGTTCATCCTCGGCTTCAATCTGCAGGGCGGAGCCATCCGCGCTCTGGCGGGGACCGAGCTGAGCTTCAGCGATCGCTTCTTCCGCGGCGGCGACGGCAGCGTGCGCGGCTTCGAGGCGCTGGGGATCCATCCCCGGGACGAGAGCGGCGCGGCGGTTTCGTCGAGGCCGGCCTCGAGCTCCACCTGGCGGTCAACGAGGTCCTGCGGCTGGTCCTCTTTGCCGATGCCGGCAACGTCTGGGCCGAAGGCCAGTCGGTCGACCTGAGCTCCCTGCGGCGGTCGGCGGGGCTGGAGCTGCGGGTGACGACGCCGCTGTTCCCACAGCCTCTGCGCTTCATCTGGTCCGAGAACCTGAGCCCTCTCGACGGGGACCGCTTCGACAGCTTCCAGTTCAGCTTCGGGGCCGGTTTCTAGGGGCCCGTGGGGCCGGAATTGGTGGATGGGATCAGTCAACCGGGTCACCAGGCCTTTTGACATCTGTCGCGCGCAGGTTCATACTTTTGGACCCGGCTTTCGAAGCCCGAGATCCTGTGAGCACAGAGGACAAGCGCCCTGGCGAGCCTGCCGAATTGGCTCGCAAGCCCAGGCCAGCGCGGCAGGCGCGTCGCTTCCATGCAGGGCAGATCTCCTTCCGGTCACCGCGGCTCGACGCCAGGCTGGTCAACCTGAGCACCATCGGTGCCGCCATCGAGACCAGCGATCCACCCCGGATCGGTGCCGAGGTGCTCTGCGAGCTCGAGACCGAGCAGTCCTCCGCGCTGATCCCCGGCCAGGTGCGCTGGTGCCGGCTGGGGAGCACGGCCAGCGACGAGGCCGGCGACGTCATCCCCGTCTACCGCGCCGGCATTCAGTTCCTGAACAGCACGCCGGGCAACCTGCTGCGCATTCTGCGCTCCGCCGGTCTGCATCGCACGAACGGCCAGGCCTAGCCGCAGCGCACCGGCGACCCGGCTCCCAAGGGGGCGGGGAAGTCCTGGTCCCGGCGGTAGAATCCAAGAGCCGGAGTGGCGGAATGGCAGACGCAGGGGACTTAAAATCCCCCGCCGCAAGGCGTCCGGGTTCGATTCCCGGCTCCGGCAAGTCCATTAAATACAATAGTTACGGCCTATTTGCTATGCTCCCCCGGAGGGCTGAGAATGCCGACGAGAGCGGACCGGCCGGCGCCTTGCCGAGGCGACGTGGATCCTCGGAGGTCCCAATGCGGGTGCGGGCAGAGACGAATTCGTCGAGGCGGATTCGACTCCGTCGTTGACCTTAACAACCCTCTCCCCCTCCTGGTTGACTCTGTAGCCATCTGATTAGACTGTCGACATAGCCGATGATCATCTCCGCTGCATCGGCGGTGATCTTCTTTCCCCTCTGGGCTTCAACCGCATTGACCAGGGCCTCAAGCAGGTGAGTGGCAGCGCAGACATTCTGCCTATCTGCCGATCTCTCCGCGTTTTCCACTTTCCTCAGGAGGCTGTTGGCCAGCTGCTCAGCGACTATCCCTTGTTCCACGAGGTCAGCCACCAGATCTGCCAATCCACTGACCGTGTCTATACAACCATCTCCGTCAGCATCGAAGTTGGTCGCATTCTCTTGCGGACAAGCGTCTCGGTTGTCAGGAAGACCATCGCCATCCTCATCGGGGCTGAGTCTGAACACACGGCCGGAATGTATGCAGATCAAACCGTAGTCATCGGTCTCATTGATACTGAAGTTGTCCACACCTCCATTGTTCTCCGCCAAGAGCGACTTGGAGGGAGCTACGATCGGCCACAGCTCATAGCTGAGTATCGTTGATACAACAAGGGCGTCCTCGGTCGCCAGGTACTCCATGCCCGGTCCTGTGATCGCCATGCTGTCCAACACATTCGAGGCAAGGACGACCGCAGGGTCGGATCCGCCCGCGATCTTGTAGATGGCGTTCGAATTCCAGTCCAGCACATAGACATTCCCCTGGTCGTCCACGGCACCGGCGATGGCTGCTGTCCCTGCGAGTTCAATCACTTGTTCGGTGACCGTCGGATTGTCGAGGTTTGTCCGCCAGACCCTCGAGACGTTCTCGCCTACGTCTCTTGTCATCGCTACGATCGCAGAATCCTGGCTATCGTAATGAATGGTGAATAGTGGGGTACCGGAGGAGACATCTCCCCAGGCCGTGGTCGTTCCGTCTGCTGCAACAGTGACGATCTCGCCATTCTCCAAGCCTGCGTACACCCTTCCATGGTCATCCCGCTCCAGCGCCATGCATCGACTCGGAAGTGGCTCGCTGAACACCGCCAAGCCACCCTCACCAATCTGAAGAACGTTGTTTCCCACTTCTTCGCTGCATACCAGGACCACGCCGCTATCCATCTCGACAATGGCATGGGCATTCAGCCCCTGAGTGAGGACTGCAAACTCGAGTGCAAGGGGGTCGTAACTGACGATGTTTCCACCAGCGAAGTGTGCCTGCACAAATGCTCCGAAGAGAGGCGCCCAGGTCAGCGGACCGGCCCCAGAGAGCGCATCCATGACCTTCCTGAACGCGCCGGTTTCATACTTGTTCAAGCCCTGATCTGCGGTGTAGAAGTACAGGTCACCGGTGCCATCCAGCATTACGGAGATCGCTTCCGGCGTGCCTGGGATGCCGATGCCATCTGCAATGACTCGCGATGAGTTCGTGTTCAGGTCTATCTCGACAATCTGTCCTGCGAAGGGTTCGGAATAGTAGAGCTTATTGAAGGTCTGATCGAGCGCGAGCTGACTTATTTCCCGGAAGTCAGAAGTGATGGTAGATAGATAGGTGCCGTTGGAATCGTAGTGATTCAGGAACGGTCCCGCGTCTGTCGGTGCGGCGGCATACAGCGAGTCATCGCGGGAGTCCACGGCAACCGCTCTGGCCGGGAGGGCAGTCGTGCCAAGAGGGCTCAAGTTCCCGTGGGAGTGTTCGTACAGTTCGCCGGTATCGGTGATCACGAGCAGACGCGCGTGCTGCTCTTGATAGGCGATAGCAAGTGGAGCGTTAGGAAGAGCCCCCAGGTCAGCGTACTCGGGAAGAGCACCGTCGAGAGCTAGGCGTTTCACCTTCATGAGTGCGGCGTCTAGTACCAGGAGATCGCCGGCATCAGTCACGGTCAGCGACCCTGGAGAAACCAGGGAGTTCTCGTAAAGCAGCTCCTGCGTCCAGCCCTGTTTCAGGTTTCTTACCGCACCGCCAGACTCTGATGCGGCCCCTGTTGCGACGACCAGGAACGGCAAGCAGGCGGTTAGGAGGTAGGGTCTCATCGGTCTCAGCATCGGACTCCCTTTCTCTTGTCCCAGAAGTCTGGGGTTTTCGGTGCGGAAGGCGCTGCCTCCCGGCCAGGTCACAGCTTCCGGCGCCGGGCCGGTCCCTGTCGTGACGAACTCCTGACGCTGCGCTGACGACTTCCTGACAGCGGGCGTACCTCCCGCTTCGCCTAGCAGCGCGGCCGTCAGCGGCTGCAGCGGGCCGCCCCTCCCGCCACAACCAACCGGGCCAGGGGATCCCCTCTGGTATTTTGAGTTCCGGATGTCGACCCATCATCTGGTCAGAGTTCTGAAGAACACCCGCGCGGAGCTCCGTCGGGCGATCGACGGCATGGGTGAGGCCGATCTCGAAAGGCGGGTCGCGGGGATCAACAGCGTGGCCTGGATCGTGGGGCACCTGGCCGGTCAGGAGCAGGGGCTATGGCTTCAGGGCCGGGGCTTGCCCGCGGTGGCCGACCTCAGCGCGTTCGGACATGGCGCGGAGCCGGCGACCCCGGCTATCGGCTTTGTGTTCCCGCTATGGGAAGAGATCACCTCGGTCAGCGAGTCCTGGCTCGACGATCTGGACGACGACGGCCTGAGGCAACATCTTTCCGGCGACCCGTTCTTCGAGATCGAGAACGTCGGGTCACTGCTGACACGGGTGATTGGACACTACTACCTCCACATCGGCCAGATCACCGCCATTCGCAAGGTCCTTGGCTACTCGGTGCCTGGTTTCGTGGGCTCGCAGGAGGGTGCCTACTTCGACTAGGAAAGATCGGGGACACAGACCCTGATCGCTGCCGGTATTCCGCTGCTACCCCAAGTAGGGCACCTACTTGGGGCAGCCTCGACAGGGGCAGGATCGAAGCCGCCAGCGTGCCAGTCCTACGCTCTTGGATCACTCGGGCACGCCCGCCTTGCGAAGCCCCTCCGTCCAGTGGGGGATCATCTCGTCGGAGCGCCTGACCTTCTCGAGCTCCTCGGAAGCGGTCTGGAGCGTGAAACCAGGATAGAGCGACAGAAGCTCTTCGACGGCGAGGCGCGCCTCCTCAGTGCGGCCGAGCTGCCCGTAGATGGCGGCGAGATAGAGCTTCGGCCAGAAATAGTCCGGGATGTTGAGCTTCCGTGCGGCGATCAGTGCCTGTTCGTACTCCCCGCCTCCGAGTAGAGGTGCCGAGTAGAGGTGCCACCGTTCTCGGACATGAGTTCTCGGACATGACTCTCACGTCGATGTGGTGACTACCCGCAGATGGCGTGATTGTCACTGGTTTGGGGCGCACGAACTGGCCTTGGAAAGCTCTCCAGGGCCAGGTTCGGCCTAGCTTGACCAACAGCAGGTCGGCAGCAGGCGGAGAGCTACGCCAGAGGCTCCCCGGGGAGGCCCCTGGGGCGATATCTGGGGCGAGAGTTAGACGAGCAGAGGCCGACCGCGGATGAACGGCAGCCGAGGCGGGAAGCAACCTGGCGGGAACTCGATGTCCGACCTGCCGAGCTTGAGGTCCTCGGCGGCTAGGCAGAAGCGTATGCGGAAGGCGTGCCGGAGGGCCGTAGCCCAGGGAGCTGTGAGGCCGTAGCTGGGTCGACGACGAGCTCTACTCTCTCTGATCGCGTCTCTTGGGAGGATCGAGATCTCGAGGATCGACGTCCATCCTCGTCGACATGATCTTGCCTGACAGTTGGTCATAGAGTGAAACGACCACGACGTGCTTCCGCTTGCGCATCTTGATAGTCGCGTAGAACGCCTTGCTCTGTCCTTGGCGGGGAGGGACTCTCGCCTGCACGGTGAGTGGCATGACAGGAATCTCAGCAGTCTTGCCCTGCTCGTTTAGCACCGCGACGTGAAGCTCCATCTCAGCGCGCCAGCCATCCTGCACGGGTAGAAAGGTCAGCTCGGCGACCGGGACCTCGATCCGTAGCGGCACGATGACTTTGCCGCGACCAGCCCGCTCGGGCGCCCCGAGCATCGCCACCAGAGGTGTGGCACCCGGAAGACTTCCGAAAAGAAGCGAGCTCTCCACCATCATCGACACCTCGCTCTGGCGGGAGAGATCCGAGAAACTCTGGCGGCTCCGCACGTCGAGGCCTCGTCCGCGAGCCCTGACGACGACCCGATGCTCGGTATCGTCACCTTGCCAATCCGGCGTAAACCCGATCCAGTAGTAGGTGCGAGTATCCTCGACGATACGTTGGAAAGCTTCCAGACTGGCCGCATTCAGGAACGGGCGGCCACCTGTTTTGCGGGCGATGATATCGAGCGTGGCATCTTCGTCCCGATTCCGGTCGAGTCTCTTTTGCACCCCAGGCTCGGCAAGCCCGGCGGCGGCAAGCCCGGCGGTGCCGATCTGCGCGGTTCCGATTCCAGTGAGGCTGAATAATCCAGGTACGTCGATCGGATAGATCGTATAACTGAGTCGATTGGCGGTCTCGATCAGTGGGCCGTATAGTCTCTCGCCCCACGGGTACTCACCTTCGAAGCTGGCCGAGGTTCGGTCGCCGGTCATCCATAGAGCGGGATCGTTGGGCCAACCTCCGGATGCGAGCATGAACACTCTGCGACCGGGCGGCCCAGCAAAGCTCCGCAACGTGGTGCTGGCCGCAAGCACCGCCCCCTTCACTTGATCCGTGATCAAGGCTATCCGTTGTCGTTCGTCGATACCGAGTCGGTCGAACGACCCATCGCCACCGGTGAGCTGGACCTCGTCCGGAAATCTCTCTTTGAGTAGAGCCTCGTCCTTCTCGAAGATCGCCCGAGCCAAGTCGAAGCTCCGCATCTCGTCCCGTCGCTGCAGGCCGTAGGCTTCCCTCCCCTTGGCTCTTTCGAGAACCCGCGTGAGACTTGCCACGGACTGACTCCAGGTGCTCAGCATCTCCACTCGCTTGCCGTCCCAGGCGACGATCGCCATCCGGTCCTCGAGATTCAGCAGCGGAAGCTGCGCGATGAGCTTGTCGATCAGTCGATCGCGGTGGGTGGGCTCCGAGAAGTAGTCGTCGAGGAAAAGCAGGTAGCTGGTGCCGACCGCCTCACCGGGGGCAAGCGCCGGAAGGGAAAGAGCCTCGGACTCGTCACCTCGCAGAACCGCTCTGCCCCCCAGCACCTCCGTGAAGTACTCGACCGCGACCTCTTTGCCATCGACGGTGAGGATGAAATCGTCGGGCCGCAGTCCTGTGACCCGAATGCCCTTTTCGGTAACGACGACTTCGAGATTGACGACTCGCACGTCGACGACCTCGCCGAAGACGCTCGCGCGCTCGTCTTGTGCTTCGAGAGGGAGACCAAGACCACAAGCGAGGACGGTCCAAGAGAGAGCTGTCGAAAGGAAGTCTCGCATCAGCCTGTCTCCACCAGGCCTGCGGAAGGCTACCTGCCAGTGTATCCGGATTGCGGTCGGTAAGCGGTTGCATCGAGAATCCGAGCACGAAGGCCAAGGTCAATCACCTCGTCTCGACTCAGCAATTGTCTGGTGGCAGAATTGCGTCCAACAGGCCTAGAGAGATGGTCAAGTTCGTCACTCTGTACCTCGGGCTCTTCGTCGGATCGCACACGGTCGAGTTGATGGTCGACAACAGGGTCGCAACCGTCGAGCTGCTGCTCGACGGTGAGGCCGTGGCCCGGCTCGAGGAAGCTCCTTGGGTCACTAGCATTGACTTCGGAACCGAGCTCGAGTCGGGCGAGTTGGTAGCGATCGCCTACGACTCTCGAGGCGATGAGCTCCACCGAACCGCGCAGGCCATCAATCGTCCGAGGCCTCGGGCAGAAGCACAGCTGCTGATCGACCACAACGCGAACGGCCAGGCTGTGTCGGCTCGGGTCAGCTGGCAAAGCAGTGAGGACGAGCGGCCGACCGAGGTTCTGGTGACGCTCGACGGCGAGCCCTTGGTGCAACTCGAACCGTACACCTACGGCCTGCCGTCGCTCAGCCCGAACGAATTCCACATTCTCCAGGCCGACGTGCGCTTCGAAGCGGGTGGCCACGCCCACGCTACTGTCGCTCTCGGCGGCGAGTACCACGTCGACACGGGCGACCAGCTCACGGCCGTACTGGTCTCTCTCAAGGGCAAGAAGCGCCGCTACGATCTCGCTGAGCTCGGCGGCTGGTTTCTTTTCGAGGGCATTCCGCAGTCGGTGGTCGCCGCCGAGAGAGGCCCGGTGGAGGTGCTGTTCGTCCGGGCGGCGGAGAGGGTCGCGACAGCGACCGAGGCGCTCCCCGGTCAGCCCTCCACGCCAGATTCGCCGGTTCGGGGGTGGTCTTCCCGCTGGACCGCCGAGGAAGCTCCTTGGGTCATTGGCGGCCATCTGCGCACCGCTCTCTCACTGCCCAGGCAATACCGGCTGCGCCTGCTCGATCCATACGCCACCAGGGCGGATCGCGGCCGCATGTCGTTCGAGACCTTCCCATGCTCGCCCGATCTGCGTGAGAGAGGCGGCGTCCTCTGGGCACTCGAGCAGCGATTCCCCCTCGCCCACGACCAGCCGCGCGTGACGGATGCCGTGGCGGTCGCCGGGCTCGAAGCTGCCATGGGGAACCGGCGGCGAGCGGTCGTGCTGGTCACGGTCGATGACGTTCGCGACTTCAGCACGCTGCGACCAGCCGTCGTCATCCACTACTTGCGCAGACTGCAGGTGCCGCTCTTCGTCTGGCATCTGGGTGCAGGGCCTGCCCCGAGCGGTTGGCCGGAAGCCAACGTAATCACCACGTTCAAGGCTCTGCGACACGCCGTCCGCAATCTGGAGAAGGAGCTATCGCGCCAGCGCGTGATCTGGCTCGACGGCACCAACGACCCGGAATCGATTCGGCTCGCCAGGAGCGCTGCGGCCGACATCGCCGGTCCGCCTCTCTGAGCGGCCGTCCGCCCAAACTCCTCAGAACCGCGCTGGCCCGGCGGGAGACGCCAACCTCTGATCCACAACTCTTGACAGTTACTCTGTTCAGCTGCCGAACGCCAGGGTTCGTTTAGACATTGTCGCGGCCTCGATTCTAGAAGCCTTGCCCACCCGACCCAAGACCAATAGGTACCGCGTCCTGAGGAGAGCCGGTTCCGAGCTCTCCGAACTCCTACCTGCCTCCCCTCTCGAGCTGCGCGATGCGCTTGTCCTGCTCGATCGCATGAAGTGTCAGCTCTTCGACCTTCTCGAGCAGGCTCGCAATGAAGAGGTTGAGATCGAGGCCTTCGGATTCGACGGCCTCCGCGCTCGGCACGTTCGGCAGCCGTTTCTCGCGCCGTATGAAGCGCTCGAGCTCGTCGAGGGGCATGAGCTCATAGCCGGGCTCGAAGACGTAGTCCGGATGGATCGGGACGCCCTTGAGATAGACGTGACCCTCCCCGGTAATGCCGAAGACGGTTTCGCTGCGCACCGGTGGCCGGTCGCAACACTCCATCGGGTAGGTTTCCCTGGCCGAACAGGAGCCTTTTGAGAACTCGGCGACCACGCGCGAGGAGCTGTGAGTCGATCGACGGTTTCGTCAGAGCACACTCGAGGCTACTATGGCCACAGCCACAGCACAGGCGCTTGGCTCTTCTGCTAGCCTCGCGCCTGGCCCGATCGGGGTCCTGCGACGATGACCGATCCCAAGCGAGACCACGACACGGCGGCAGTGAAGCTGCGGGCAGGGCCCGGCAGGCGGTCCCCGTGGCCGCGAGTCGTATTCGTGTTCGTCGTCGGGACCCTGCTCTCGTTGACCTTGTTCCATGCGCTTCGGCGGGCCGAGACGAAAGAGGTCGAGCTCGAATTCAGGCGCGACAGCAATGACGTGGTCTCGGCGTTCAGGGGATCGCTGATCCACGGGCTGGACTCGGTCGGGGCGCTCAGGGCCCTCTATGCGTCGACTCCGGAGGTGAGCCGAGCGGCCTTTCGGGCGTTCACGGGCGAGCATCTCCTGGAGGAGCCCGGGGTCGTGTTCCTGGGCTGGGCACCGCTGGTCGCAGGAGCGGACCGAACCGCCTTCGAGGGCTCCGTGCAAGCCGAGGGCGCTGCCGATCCGGAGCTCGCGGCCGTGCTCGGCCGCTTTCGGATCTTCGAGGCGCAATCGGAGCGAGCCGAGCCGGCGGCCGAGCGAGCCGAGTACTTCCCGGTGCTCTTCGCCGAGCCGGCGAGCACCGTGCACACCCTGGGATTCGATGTCGCGTCCGACCCGGTGCAGTATCAAGCTCTGAAGCACGCCCGCGAGACCCGCGAGATGGCGGTGACAGGACGCGCCGTCATAAGACCGGACAGACCGGACGAGCACGGAATCGTCGTCTTCGAGCCCGTCTACGAGCCAGAGAGCGTTCTCGGCGTGCGAACGCTCCGTGGCTTCGTGATGGGCATGTTCGAGGTAGGCGTGATTGTCGAGCGGGCGCTGGCCACCCTCGAGCCTCGCGGCATCGACCTCGTCCTTCTCGATCGATCGGCCGATCCGGACAGCAGCCTGCTCTACTACCATGGAGCGCGATCGCAGCCCGGGGGCAAGGGGCCCTGGACGATCGAAGACGCCCTGCAATCGCGCGAGCTTGGCCTTGCCGAGACCTTGCGGATGGGCGATCGCGAGTGGCTGATCGGGACTCGGCCGGCGATCGGCTATGCCTCGTCGCGGAGGACCTGGTTGCCACCGTTGGTGCTCCTCTTTGGTGTGCTGCTGTCTGGCAGCTTCGCGTCTCTCTTCTGGACGGTACTGGCAAGAGAGGTGGAGATCAGTCGCCATGCGCAAGCGCTCTTGGCCGCCAAGGAACGGCTGGAGGCCGAGGCGGAGGAACGCGAGAGGTCGGCCAAGGAGCTGCGGCAGGCTCGGGCTACACAGGAGCAGATCCTGGACAGCCTGCCGCTGAACATCTTCCTGAAAGATGCCGAGGGTCGGATTCGGTTCATCAACGAATCCGGGCTGAGGCTTCTGGGCCGCCCGATGGAGGAGGTGGTGGGCAGGACCGACCACGACCTGTTTCCCGAGGAAGTCGCCGACGCGTTGCGGGAGGTCGACCGCCGCGTCTTGGCGCAGGGCGAGGCGAGGACCGAGGAGGAGCAGTTGGAGGTCGACGGCCGGATCATCCACGTTCTGGCCGGCAAGACCCCAGTCATGGTGGCGGACTCGGACGAGCCCCATGTTCTGGGCTTCTCGCTCGACGTGACGCCGATCAAGGAGGCGCAGGCGGCACTGGAGCGCAGCGAGCACCGCTTCCGCCAGCTGGTGGAGAACATGAGCAGCGGCGTGGCCGTGTACGAAGCGGTCGACGACGGCGAGGAGTTCGTTTTTCGGGATTACAACCGCGCCGCAGAGCAGATGGACGGAGTCTCTCGCGAAGAGGTCATCGGCAGCAGGCTGACGGAGGTTTTCCCCGGGGCCGAGAAGATGGGCATCCTCGGTCTCCTCCAGGAGGTCTTGCGGACGGGCGAGCCGAAGAGGCTGCCGCTTTCGCTCTACCGGGATGAGCGACTCGAGGCCTGGCGCGAGAACTACGCCTATCAGCTGCCGTCAGGAGAGATTGTCGCTGTCTACGACGACGTTTCCGAGCGCAAGCGGCTGGAGGCGGACCTTCTGCACGCCCAGAAGATGGAGGCCATCGGCCGGCTGGCCGGCGGTGTCGCCCACGACTTCAACAACCTCCTGCAGGTCGTGGCGGGCTCTTGCGACCTGCTGCTCAGCGGCAAGCACGACGCCAGCGAGCAGGAGCGGATGCTGCGTGACGTCCGCCTGCAAGCGGAGCGCGGTGCGCAACTCGTTCGCCGGCTGCTGGTCTTTTCGCGGCGGGCGGTTCTGCGCTTCGATGAGGCTGGCATCAACCAGCGTGCCCCGCTTGACCAGCAGCCCCTTGTCGTCCAACTGACGGTTCAATTCGCCGAGCAGCCTGTCCGCCAAACTTCTTTCCGCAAGCCGCCCCCGAAAACGGCAGATGGTGGTCTCGTCGGGCACCGCATCGTGAAGGCTCAGGCCCAGAAACCGCCGGAAGGACAGCCGGTCGCCGATGGCTTCCTCGGCCATGGGATCGCTCAGGCCGTACCATTGCTGAAGCAGCAACACCTTGAACAGCACCACGGGCGGATAAGACTTCCTGCCCCGTCCCGAATCCTTGAACACCTTGCGCAAAGGCTTCTCGAAGCGGCGCCAGTCCAACTCCCCGTTAATCCGATCCAACACCCCAGGCTTGTGCTCGATGCCCCACGCCGCCAACTCCTCCTGCCCGCTTTCCGTGCCGATCATCGCCGCCTCCCTGGCTCGATTCTCCCCCTGACCCGATTCCATTCGTTTCAAAGACTCAATGCAAGGGATTTTGCAGAGGTCTCAATAACTCTTCCTTGTTTTGCCTCGGCATTGCCTCAACGCGAGCACTTTTCGCGGTTTTTGCCACACTTTGCCACAATGCAAAAAG
>CALZJC010000072.1 GCA_945787525.1 Thermoanaerobaculia bacterium
GTGGAGCCGGCCCCGGGGCGGCAACGCAGCGCCCCGCCACCGGGCGCGGAGAGCAGACGACCGCCGCCGCCGATGCTCGCCGATCTCGACTTCGGCACCTACCACGCGCTGGTGATCGGCAACAACGAGTATCGCCAGCTACCGACGCTGCAGACCGCGGTCCTCGACGCGCAGGAGATCGCCGGCCTGCTGGAGAGCAAGTACGGCTTCCAGGTGACGCTGCTGACCAACGCCACACGCCGCGAGATGATCACCGCACTCACCGAGGTGACCGAGTCGCTCAGCGGCCGCGACAACCTGCTGCTCTACTACGCCGGCCATGGCTGGCTCGACGACCAGAGCCAGAGCGGCTACTGGCAGCCGGTGGATGCCGAGCCGTTCAACACCGCCAACTGGGTCTCGACCCGGCACGAGGTCTCGGCCGTGCTCAACAGGTCACCGGCCAAACAGATCCTGGTGGTGGCCGACTCCTGTTACGCCGGCGTCCTGAGCGAGCTCGCGCTGCCGCCTCCCGATCCCTCGCCGGTCGGTCCTGACCATGTCGCTCAGGTGCGCAATCTGCTGAGCCGTCGCTCCCGGCTGGCGCTGACCTCGGGCGGTCTCAGCCCGGTGCTGGACCAGGGCGACGGCCGCCACTCGGTCTTCTCCAAAGCGCTGCTGGAGGTGCTCGGCGACAACTCCCGAGTCGCCGAGATCTCGCGCATGTTCGGACAGATCCAGACCCGGGTCGTCGCCGAGGCGGCCCGCTTCGGCGTCGAGCAGGGCCCTCAGCTGGCGCCCATCGTCCAGGCCGGCGACCAGGGAGGCGACTTCTTCTTCGTACCGGCCCGGCCGGCCGCGTGACTCTCTAGAACTCCTGCCGCAGCCCAGCGGTCAACCGGTAGAGGTCGAGGTCCTCGCGCCCGAGGTCTGTCTCGTAGAGAAAGTAGAGCCCGCGACCGTGTGCCAGGGTGGCGGTGAGCCCGGCTCCCAGCCGGAAGTAATCGCGGTCCGGCCGGTCGGTCGGCAGCTGGAACATGTTGTTGCCGGCGTCGGCGGCGAACGAGGCGAAGACGACCCGGCTGTCGTCCTCGAACTCGTGCAGCACCGAGGCGCGCAAGACCGGCTGCAGCACGCCCCAGGATCGGCTGGCGGCGCGAACGATCTCGACGCCGGCCTCCAGCAGCAGCGATTCGATCTGCTGGCTCCGCAGGGCCAGACTGAACGGCCCGCCACCCTCCTCGGTGAACGCGTCGACCTCGGCGTCGATGTAGCTCAGGCGGCCAAAGCCGCTCAGGCTCGTGGCGCCGAACGAGCTGTCGTAGCCGGCGCCGAGGTCGACGGCGAGCTGACTGCCCTGCGGCCGCCCGCGCGCCGCCAGCCGGCGCTGCCCTTCGAACGGCCGCGGCAGGTCGATGTTGCGCAGAAAGTCGTAATCGGTCCGGTTGTAGCTCAGGATCCCGTCGAGCCAGAACCGTTCACGGAAGTAGGTGGCGAAGCCCGACACGCTGTAGCCGCGCACATCGATGCCGCCGCCGTCGCCGTCCACCTTGGTGTCGGTATCGACGTAGCCGAGCGCGCCGCCGACGACGACCCGGGGCGAGAGCTGGTAGTCCAGACCGATCGTCAGGCCGAGGGTCTCGAGGTCGAATCCCGCCTCCAGCTCGGTGCCCGGCCGGTCGCCGACGTCGACCCGCCCGCTGGCGAAGAAGCTGAACCGCGACTGCGCCTCGATCTCGGCCGGCGGCTCGTCGGCCGCCTCATCGTCGGCCTGCTGGAACATCGCGGCGTCGATGCGCGCCGCCATCCGATTCACCACCTCGACCTCGCCGGCAAAAGCCATCCGCAACACATCGAGGGGGACGTTCTGGCCGGTGAGGCCGAGCGCGACCTGCGAGCCCGAGCCGCCGCCGCCGCGCCGCGCCGCCAGGTGCCGGCGCACGTTCAGCAGCTGCGCGTAGGGCGACTGCAGCAGGAGATCTGCCAGAGCGCCGGCCTCCCTGGGCGTCAGCTCGCTGATCACTTCACGCTGCTCGGACGGCTCGAGGCCGAACAGATAGTCGCAGAGGTCGCCGAAGCCCTCGGCGCCGCTCTGGCAAGCATCGCTCAGCGCCGTGGCCAGCGAGCTTTCACCCGGGTTCAGCGACGGGTCGAAGAGCTCGCCGAGGTCGCTTTCGACGACGATCTCGAAGGTGACCACCTGGCCCGTGCCGGCGATCTCGGCGGTGACGGTCACCGCGCCCGGGCTGCCGCCCAGCTCGAGCTGCTGCCCGGCCAGGCCCTCGCCGTCGGTCAGTGACGGGTTGTCGCCCAGCAGCTCGCCGGCGCCCTCGATCGTCCAGACGACCCTGGCCCCCCGCACCGGGGCGCCGTCCGCACGACTCGCCCGCACCTGGATCTCGATCTCGCCGTCCACCCGCGACGTGAGCCGGGTCTCGCCGACCGGCTCCAACTGAGACGGCGTATCGTCATCCAGTATGTTGAGGATCAGCTCGACCGGCTCGTCGAGCGTCGCGCCCGCCGGCTCGCTCAGCCGCACCAGGATACCCTCGGTCTCCTCCTCGAGGCTGTCGTCGAGGATCTCGACCTCGAATCTCTTCCTGCCGGTCTCGCCATCGGCCCAGCGCAGCCGCCGTGAGACGGCAATGTAGTCCTCGCCGGCTCGGGCCTGGAGGGGGAGCGTGGCGATGGTCACCTCGGCGGCGCCCCGGGAGCCGCCGGTGCGCTCGACCGTCGCAAAGCCCATACCAGCGGCCTCACTCCTGTCGCGCGCTCCGACCAGGCGGATCAAGCTCGGCGACTGGTCGTCGTTGCCGATCGTGGCCCGCCCCCGACCGTCCGCGATCGTCGCGCCCACCGGGTCCGACAGATCGACCAGGAAGACTTCGTCGGGCTCCGGGCGGGTGTCGCCGTTGACCGCCACGGCCAGCATCTGGGCGGTGCTGCCGGGAGGAAACGTGAGCCTCCCGGAGGACGATCGGTAGTCCGAGTCCGCCAGAGTGGCGGTGGCGTTGGCGGTGGCGAAGCTCACGGTGACCGGCCCCGTGCTCATTGGCGACAACGTCACGGTGAAGCTCGCCTCCACGGTCCCCGCGTCGCCCTCCACCACCATCACGTCATCTATCGACAGGGCCGCCAGGTCGTCGCTCAGGATCGTTCCCCGGCCCTCGCCATCGGCGATGCCGGCGCCGGTCGCGCCGGTGAGATCGAGGAAGAACTCTTCGTCCGCCTCGACCGTCGTGTCGCCGTTGACGCTCACCCTGAGGTTGGCGACGGTGCCGATCGCCCCCATCGGAACGGTCAGCTGACCGACCGTGTTCGCGTAGTCGTTGTCCGCCGTGGTGGCCGTACCGTCGCGGGTGGCAAAACCGACCATGACCGGGCCCGCCGGGATGGCCCCCGAAACAGTCAACGGGAAGATGGCGTCGATCTGGCCCGCGTCACCCTCGGTCACCGCCGCGTCGCCGATCGAGATCATCGGCACGTCGTCGTTCAGGATCGTTCCCCGGCCCTGCTCTGTCGCGATGATGACGTCGGTCGGCTGCGCGTTGAAGAGGTCGACGAAGAAGTCCTCGTCCGGCTCTTCGGCGATGTCGCCATTGATCGGCACCATCACCTGGACGACGTCCTGGCCCGGTGGGAACGCCAGCATGCCCTGCACCGGTTGGTAGTCGTTGCCGGAAGCCGTGGCCGTGCCATCGCTGGTGCTGAACTCGAACGTAACCCCCGCACTGCCGCCCGCGGGCGAGAAGGTGACATCGAAGGCGGCCATGGTCTGGCCCATGTCCCCTTCCAACAGCACGACGTCGCCGATCGAGATCTGCTGCGCCGCGGCCGGCACCGCGAACGCTGCCAGGAGAGCCACGACGGCCGGCTGCGGGGGTCGCTTCACGGGCCCGGGACGAAGAAGAAGTCGGCGACGTCGTTGCGCGCCCAGCGCATCGTCGCGAACTCGGGGGGCCTGGCGCCGGGAGTCGACGCCACCTTCTCGACGACCTGCTGATAGACCCGCGACGCCTCGAGCACCCCGTCGTTCTGCCGCAGGACCTGCAGGAGGGCGCTGGAGAATCTCGAGTGCGTCGAGCCCGCCGGGCCGCCGACCGGCGCCGGGTCGCCGGAGCTGAGCACCAGCCGGGCCCGCCGCTCGCGCATCAGCCGAATGTGGTGGAACCGCTCCTCGGTGCTCATGCCACGGGGCAGCCGTACGATCGACGAGCGGGACCGCAGCCCGGAGTAGGCGGCGTCCGCAACCACCAAGACGTGTCTGGCGGGCACCAGATCGAGGTGCTCGGTGACCACCTCGCTGGGGATCCAGTTCGCCGGGTTGCCGGCCTCGGCATCGACCGGTTGCCAGTAGGCGGTTGCCCCCTCCTCGTCGCGGCGGCCGTGCCCAGCGTAGTAGACGAGCAGGTTGTCGCTGTCGGTCAGCGACTCGCGCAGCCGGTTGAGGGCGGTCATCGTCTCGTAGCGGTCGGCGTCGATCAGCAGCTCCACCTCGAAGCCGTACTTGCTCTCCAGCAGGCCGGCGACGGCGGTCGCGTCTTCGGCGGCCGTCGCCAGGCTGGGCAGCGACAGGTAGTTCCGGTTGCCGATCACCAGAGCGTGATAGCCACCGAAATCGATCTCGGGCCGTTGGGGCGCGCTCGGGTCCGGGGGCAGGGCGGCCGGTCGTGCCGCCAGTCGCTCCTCGAGGGCGCTGACCGACTCGACCCGCAGGGAAACCTCCCGCTTCTGCGCCTCGAGGTCCTTCTGGAGACGCGCCAGCAACGACTCGAGAGTCGCCTGCCGCTGGTCATCGGCTTCGGATTCGGTGGCGAACTCCTCGAGCTGCCGGCGGAGCTCTTCGATCTCGCGCTGCAGCCCCTCCACCTCGTGCTGCCGCGTCGCCAGTTCGTCCCGCGCCGCCACGAGCTCCGCGTAGTCCTCCTCCTGGAGCACTACCAGATCCTGCGCCAGGCCCGCCGCCCGGCGGTACCAGTTGAGCGCCGCGACATCGTCCGCCTCGACGCCGAGGCCGCGCTCGTAGAGATAGCCCAGGCTGATCTGCGCCGCCGAGTACTCCTGCTCGGCGGACCGGCGATACCAGACGGCGGCGCTCTCGTAGTCGGGGGTGGTGCCCAGTCCCTTCTCGAAGATCTCGCCGACGTAGTACTGCGCCTCGGCGTCGCCGGCCTTGGCCTGTGGCAGCCAGACCTCCAGAGCCGTGGCATAGCTCGCCTGGTCCGGCTCGGTGTACTCGCCGCCACGGATGGAACAGTCGACCGCGGTCGTGCGGATCGGCTTGCGAGGCTGCAGGTAGGTCCTGTCCCGACCGAGACGGCGGACTTTGGAGGGCAGCAGGCAGTCGACGATCAGCAGGTCATCGGCGCTGCGGATCTCGGGCTTCTCCGCCCTTGCCTCCCCGACGGCCGCGGCCGGCGCGGCGAAGAGAAGAGCGATGCCGAGCGCGACTGCCGGGCGCGCCGCCGCCCGCGGCACAGCGGGCCCGCGCGTACGAGGTCGGCCGGTCGTCACCATGGGATGCATCACACAGAAGGTGGACGAGAGCGTCCGGCGGGAGCCTACCACCCGCGATCCTCATCCGGCCCGGCGGGGTAGTGCATCAGGATTGATGGACTGCCGGTCTGATCAGCCGACCCAGACCGTCTTTACGTTGACGAACTCGCGGATGCCTTCGCGGGCCAGCTCGCGGCCGTAGCCCGACCGCTTGACGCCGCCGAACGGCAGACGCGGATCGGACTTGACGATCTCGTTGACGAACACACAGCCGGACTCGATCTCGGCCGCCAAGTCGCGACCGGCCGCGGCGTCCGCGGTCCAGACGCTGGCGCCCAGGCCGTAGGACGACAGGTTGGCCAGCTCCACGGCCGCGGCGGGATCCGCCGCCCGCACCATCGCCGCCACCGGGCCGAAGGTCGCCTCCTCGTACGCCGCCATGCCCGGCTCGACGCCGCCGAGCAGGGTGGGAGCGTAGTAGAAGCCCGGGCGATCGAGGGGCGCGCCGCCGGTCAGCAGGTCGGCGCCCTTCTCCTCGCTGCGCCGCACCTGGTCGTGGAGCTCTTCGACCAGGTCCCGGCGGGCCAGCGGACCGACCTGGGTCTTGCGGTCCGTTGGATCGCCGACCACCAGCGCCGCCATGCACCGGGCCATGGCGGCGGCGAACTCGTCGGCCACCGGCTCCTCGACGATGAAGCGCTTGGCGGCGATGCAGCTCTGGCCCGAGTTGATGGTCCGCGCCGTGGTCGCCGCCGCCGCCGCGCGGTCGACGTCGGCGTCGGCCAGGACGATGAACGGATCCGAGCCGCCCAGCTCGAGGACCGTCTTCTTGAGGTGACGGCCCGCCTCGCCGGCGACGTCCTCGCCGGCCTGCTCGCTGCCGGTGAGCGTCACCGCGACGATCTTGGGGTCGGCGATCAGCCGCGGCACGATGCGACTCGGTACCAGCAGGGTCGTGAACACGCCCTTGGGCAGCCCCGCCTGCTGGAACACCTCCTCGATGGCCAGCGCGCAGCCGGGGACGTTCGAGGCGTGCTTGAGCAGCCCCACGTTGCCCGCCATCAGCGCCGGCGCAGCAAAGCGGAACACCTGCCAGAAGGGGAAGTTCCACGGCATCACCGCCAGCACCACACCGATCGGGTCGTAGCGCACGAAGCTCTCCGCGGCGTCGGTCTCGACCGGCTCGATGGCCAGGAAGCTCTCGCCGTGCGCGGCGTAGTAGTCACACACCCAGGCGCATTTCTCGATCTCGGCCTCGGACTCGGTGATCGGTTTGCCCATCTCACGGGTCATCAGGCCGGCGAGATCTCCGCGTTGCTCGCGCAGCACCTCGGCGGCTCGGGAGACGCCTTCGGCGCGGGTCGCCCAAGAGGTACGTCGCCAGTAGGCGTAGCCCGCCGCGGCGGCCGCCAGCCGGCGCTCGACCTCGGCCGAATCGTGCTCGTCGTAGGAGGCGATCAACTCACCGGTGCTCGGATCGATGGCGTCCATGCCAGGACCATATACGGCCGACCGACCCTGGAAAACCCCTCCACCGCCCCGTAGAATGGGCCCCGCTTCGACCGCGGAGAGGTGCTGGAGTGGTCGAACAGGGCTGCCTGCTAAGCAGTTGTCCGGGGTTACCTGGACCGAGGGTTCGAATCCCTCCCTCTCCGCCAATCGCCGACCCCCTGCCAGCACAACGCGGAGCTTGCCGCCATGGCTGATTCCCAAACCGCAACAGAGCGCGATCGCATCGCCATCAACGCCATCCGCTTTCTCGCGGTGGACATGGTCGAGCAGGCCAACTCGGGGCATCCCGGGGCGCCGATGGGGCAGGCGGCGATGGCCTACATGCTGTGGAGCCGGTTTCTGCGCTTCGACCCGCAAAGGCCGGACTGGCCGAACCGCGACCGCTTCGTGCTCTCCTGCGGCCACGCGTCGGCGCTGCTCTACGCGCTGCTCCATCTGTCCGGCTACGAGCTATCGCTCGACGATTTGCGCGACTTCCGCCAGCTGGGCTCGATGACGCCGGGCCACCCCGAGCACGGGGAGACGCCAGGCGTCGAGACCACCACCGGGCCGCTGGGCCAGGGGTTGTCCACCGCCGTCGGCATGGCGATCGCCCAACGGCTGCTGGCGGCGCGCTTCAACCGCGACGGCTATCCGCTGTTCGACCACCGCACCTGGGTCTTCGCCAGCGACGGCGACCTGATGGAGGGCATTGCCTCCGAGGCCTCGTCGCTGGCCGGGCACCTGGCCCTCGACCGGCTGGTCGTCTTCTATGACGACAACGCGATCTCCATCGACGGCCCGACCTCGCTCTCCTTCAGCGAGGATGTGCCCAAGCGCTACGAGGCCTACGGCTGGCACGTCCAGCAGGTCGATGACGGCAACGATCTCGAGGCGCTGACCGCGGCGGCCCGGGCGGCGCTGGCCGACGAAGGGCGGCCCTCGCTCATCGCGGTGCGCACTCACATCGGTTTCGGCAGCCCGGCCAAGCAGGACACCTCGGCCGCCCACGGCTCGCCGCTGGGCGCCGACGAGGTGACGGCCACGAAGAGAAACCTGGGCTGGCCCGAAGAGCCCACTTTCCACGTTCCGGGCGAAGCGCGGGCCGCTCTCGGTGAGGCCGCCGCCAAAGGCGCCCGTCGGGCCACCGAGTGGGACACGCTGCTGGAGAGCTACCGCGTCGATCACCCCGAGCTGGCGACGGAGCTGGATCGCCGCCTGGCTCTCGGTCTGCCGCGAGACTGGCAGCGAGCGATAACGCTGCTGCCTCCCGACGCCGGGCCCATCGCCACCCGCCAGGCATCGGGCAGAGTGATCGAGGCGATCGCCCCGACTCTGCCCGAGCTGGTCGGCGGCTCCGCCGACCTGACGCCTTCGAACAACACCTACCAGCAGGGCGAGGCGGACTTTTCGGCCGCGGAGCCGGGTGGCAAGAACTTCTTCTTCGGGGTGCGCGAGCACGCCATGGGGGCGCTGCTGAACGGTATGGCGCTGTCCGGCCTGCTGCGCCCCTACGGCGGCACTTTTCTCATCTTCTCCGACTACATGCGCCCGGCGATCCGGCTGGCGGCACTCATGGAGCTGCCGGTCATCTATGTGTTCACTCACGATTCGATCTTCCTCGGTGAGGACGGACCGACCCACCAGCCAGTGAGCCAACTGCTCTCGCTGCGCGCCATCCCCAACCTGACGGTGATCCGGCCCGGCGACGCCAACGAAACGGCGATCGCCTGGCAGGTGGCCCTCGAACGGCGCGACGGGCCGACGGCTCTGGCGCTCAGCCGCCAGAAGCTGCCGGTGCTCGCCGCGACCGCGAACCGCGCCGGCGAGGGCGTCCAGCGCGGCGGTTACGTGTTGGCCGACCCCGACGAAGTGGCGCCCCGAGCCATCCTCATCGCCAGCGGCTCCGAGCTGTCCCTGGCGATGGCGGCCCACCGCCAGCTGGCCGAGGAGGGACTGCCGACACGCGTGGTCAGCCTGCCGTCGTGGGAGCTGTTCGACGGCCAGGGTCCGGCCTACCGCAACCGCGTGCTACCGGCCAAGATCGGCAAACGGATCGCCATCGAGGCGGGCGTGCCGCTGGGCTGGGAGCGCTATGTCGGCCGCAAGGGCAGCGTGATGGGCGTCGATCGCTTCGGCGCCTCGGCGCCGGCCGCCGAGCTGGCCGAAGAGTATCTGCTGACGGTGGAAGAGGTGGTGCGGCGCACGCGCCAGCTGATGGAGGACTGAGCAATGGCCAGACCCGACAGACAGAAGTTCACCGCCGGCGTCGTGCTCGTCCTGCTGGGTCTCGGCTTCTACCTCGTGCAGCGACTCGATGCCATAGGCAACGAGGTGATCATGCTGATCATCGGCTCCGCTTTCCTCGTCGCCTACTTCTATCAGAAGGCCTACGGCCTGCTGATTCCGGCCGGGATCCTGCTGGGCCTCGGGCTCGGAGGGATGATGCAGGGCCGCAGCCTGTCCTGGGCCGACGACGGCACTCAGTTCGGTCTCGGCCTGGGCTTCATCTCGATCTACCTGATTGCCAAGATCTACCAGCGCGAGAGCCACTGGTGGCCGTTGATCCCCGGCAGCATCCTGATCCTGATCGGACTGGCCCAGAGCAGGAGAATCTTCGCCTACCTGCGCCACAACTGGTCGCTGGTCCTGGTCGCCGTCGGCATCCTGATCCTCATCGGAGCGTTTCGCCGCTCCTCGGACGACTCCCAGCCAGAAGTGCCGGTCGAGCCGAGAATCGAGTAGCGGTCGAGACCGGACACGGCCGCCGCACGGCGCCGCGGATCAGAAGGTGTCCCGGCCGTGCTGATGCTCGAACTGGTCGGCCGCGAAGGCCACGCTCCAGGCCGCGTTGTGGCACTCGGCCGGGTCGAGCGTCTCCAGCAGGCAGTCGCAGCTCGCCACGATGGTGATCGCCTTGTCGAGGTCCCAGATCCCGTAGCGCGCGAAGTGCAGCTTCTCGTTGGCCCGCAGCAGCTCGATAGCGGTCTCTTTCGTCAGGCCCGAGACCAGGCCTTTCTTCACCACCTGGCAGACGGAGAAGAAGGTCACCACTCGGCGCCCCTTGGCCGAGGAGTCGCGCACAAAAACGCCCTGCTGGCGATCGCCCGGGAGCAGGAAGCGCATCTGAAACTGCGCCTGCTCCTCGTCGACCTCTCCCTTGAGGCCCGCCAAGGTGGCGACCTCCTTGACTCGATGCATGTTCTCCAGGGCTTCGCTGGTTGCCATCGGTCTCTCCTTAATGGTCCTTCAGGTACTCGGCGACCCCCAGGTCGCACGCCTGAAACCGGCCCGGGCGCCGCAGGCTGGTGTCCCGTGCGGTAGGTAGCTTGACCGCACCGCCGAGGCTGTCAAGTTACTCGCCGCCCGGGACACTAGCACGGCGTGATACGTTGCCGCCGCCTTGGTCCGCACTCGCTTCGCTCCCAGCCCAACCGGCTACCTGCACATCGGCGGCGTCCGCACGGCGCTGTTCAACTGGCTGTTCACCCGCCGCCGTGGCGGCAGCTTCATCCTGCGGATCGACGACACCGATGCCCGGCGTAACGTCGAGCAGGCGCTGGCGCCGATCCTGGCGGGCTTTCGCTGGCTCGGGCTGGACTGGGACGAGGGGCCCGAGGTGGGCGGCGACTACGGGCCCTACTACCAGTCGGAGCGCGGCGCGATCTACCAGAGCGCCGTCGAGCGCCTGCTCGCCGCTGGCCACGCCTACCTCGACTACGCCTCGCCCGAGGAGATCCAGGCCGAGCGGCAGGCGGCGGAGAAAGCCGGCGCTCGTTTCCTCTACAGCCGCCGCTGGCGCGCCGACAGCGCCGCGGACCGAGCCCGCTTCGAGGCCGAGGGCCGCCGCGCCGCCGTCCGCCTGGCGATGCCGCGCGCCGGCAGCTGCCGCTTCACCGACCTGGTGCGCGGCGAGGTCGAGTTCGAGTGGGCGCGCGAGCAGGACCACGTCATCCGTCGCGTCGACGGCACCGTGCTCTACCACCTGGCGAGCGCCGTCGACGACATCGAGATGGGCATCACCCACGTCATCCGCGCCGAGGAGCACCTGTCGAACACTCCACGCCACCGGTTCATCACCGAGAGCCTCGGCGCCGAGCCACCGGTCTACGCCCATCTGCCCTACGTCGCAGAGCCGGGCAGCAAGACCAAGCTGAGCAAGCGCAAGCTCGCCAAGTACCTCGCGAGGCCGGACTTCGCCCACCTCGCCGAGCACGGCCGCCGGATCGCCGAGGCGATCGACCACGACACCGACGACGACGCCTTCAACCCGGTGATCGTCGACTTCTACGAGACCATCGGCTACTTACCCGAGGCGCTGCTCAACTACCTGCTCCTGCTCGGCTGGTCGCTCGATGACAGAACCGAGTTTCTCGACCGCGAGGAGATGGTCGGCCACT
>CALZJC010000073.1:0-11296 GCA_945787525.1 Thermoanaerobaculia bacterium
GGAGCAGGCTGGCGAGGCGTTTCTGGCTCTGGGCGCCGCCCGTCTGGTGCCCATGCACTGGGGCGCCTTCCAGCTGACCGACGAGCCGATCTCTGAGCCGATCGAGCGTCTGCGCGCCTGGTGGCGGCGGCGGGGGCCGCGCGATGGCCGGTCGCTGGCCGAGATGGCGGTGGGCGAGACCCTGGCACTGACCGCCCCGACCACGGCGTGAGGGAGTAGCATCTCGAGGCGCCTACGTCGTGGCGCTACGACGGGCGGCGAGCAGGACGGCTGGGTGGCATGATCGACGCGGATCGCATCCTCGCAAGGGCTCGGGAGCTGGCCTTCCCGCGCTATCCGGGCACTTTCGGGGACGAGCGGGCGATGGCCCTGGTCGAGAGCTGGCTGCGCGAGACCGGGCTGGCGGTTGTCCGCCAGCCGTTCACCTACGACGTGCGGCCGGCGTTCCGCGCTTTGCGTGGGCTGCTCCTCGGTGCGGCGCCGCTGCTGTTGGTCGCCGGCCTGCTGGCGCTTCCGGCGCCGGCGGTCGCCGGCCTCATCCTGGTGGTGGTGCTTGGCGCCGGCGGCACGCTGCTCGGCTGGGCGCCCTGGCTCGAGCGCATCTACGCGCGGCAGGGACCCACGGCGACCGCCAACATCTTTGCGCGGCGGCCGGCCGTGGCGACGCCGCGGCTGAGCCTGATCCTCATGGCCCACCATGACAGCAAGTCGCAGAACCTGAGCATGCCGATGCGCGGGGCGTGGACCATCCTGGCCCTGATCGGAGCCCTGATCGTCAGCGTCGCCGTCGTCTGGTCGCTCACCGTCTCCCGGCCGCCGGCCTGGCCGGGAGTGGTGGGTGGCTTCCTGGCGGCCGGCGCGCTCGGGGTGCTGTCGACCCTGCGCAGCGGCAACGCCTCGCCGGGCGGCGTCGACAATGCCGGCTCGGTGGGCATCCTGGTCGAGCTGGCGAGTGCTCTGCCGGGCCGGGCGCCCACCGACGTCGACCTCTGGTTCCTCTCCCCGGGTGCCGAGGAGGATCACATGGTCGGCGCCATGCGCTGGTTGAACGCCTACGCCGAGGAGCTCGGGGACCGGCCGGTGTGGGTGCTCAACGTCGACGGCGCCGGCATCCCCGGGCGGCTCGTGCTGCTCGAGAGATTCGGCTTTGGCCAGCGGTTCTCCGCCGAGCTCTCGCGACTGGCGCGGGTGGTGGCGTGTCGTCAGGGCGTCGCGGTGCGCGGTGTGCTGCTGCCGCCGGCGATGGGGGTCGACGCGATCCCGTTCGCGCATCGCGGGCTGCCGTCCATAACCCTGGCCAGCGGCTCGCTCTGCCATGCCGCCATGGCGGTGCACTCGGCGGCCGATGTGGGTGGCAACCTCGACCGCGCGGCGCTCGACGAGGTGGCCCGATTCGCGGCCGGCATGGCGCTCGAGTTGGTGGCTACCGAAAAGGCGCCGGGAGCGTGACGCCCCGGCGCCGGATCCTGCCCCAGCTCGCCGTTCGGCCTGGTGGATTCGGCCGCGCAGCAGTGGGCTGGTGAGAAGCGCAGGCTAGAAGCGGAACAGCAGCTGGGCGGAGATCTTCCGCTCGATGAGGTCGCCGAACACGTGCTGCAGGACATCTTCGTCGAAGACATTCTGGGCGTTGACCGACAGCGTCGTGCGATCCTCTCCGAAATGCACCCCGGCGCCCAGGTTCACCTGGGTGAACGCGTCGGTCGGACCCCAGAACCGCGCGTCCAGCACGTCGGTCCAGAACGCCTCATCCTGATAGTTGGCGTTGGCGTTGAAGAAGAAGCGCCCACCGCTGACCGAGATCCCGGCGTTGACCCGATTCTCGGGCGGGCTGTTGATCGGATCGCGCACCGTGCCGTTCGGCAGCGTCTCCTGGGCGATCCCCGAGACCTCGGGCTCGGCCTGGTGGGAGTAGTTCAGGAACCAGGAGAGCGTCGGTGTGGGACGACCGTTGAGCGAGATTTCGATGCCCTCGTCGACGATCTTGCCGATGTTGCGGTAGCTGAACCCCGCCGGCAGCAGCCCGTTGAGCTGTGGCGGGAAGACCGGCAGCGGCTGAGCGATGAATTCGAGCGGCCAGTTGGCCGGCGGGTTGAGCGAGGTATAGACCCCCGACTGGAAGAAGTCGAGCGAGTCGGTCGTCTCGTTGCGATACACCGAGACGGTGAAGGTGATCCCGTGGTCGAACTGTCCCACGTATCCGACTTCGACGGCGTCGAGCTTCTCCTCGGTCGCCAGCGGGTTGCCGACCGCGTTGACGGGGAAGATGTTGTACAAGAACGGGGTGCAGGTGGTCAGCACGAACTGACACGGCACGCCGGGCGGCACCAGCCCGGCCTGCACCAGACCACCCAGGATCTGGTTCGGATCGATCGGGATGCCCGGCGGAAAACCGGGCGCCAGCGGGCCGACTTCGTTGATGATCGTGACGTCGAGGAAGTTGTTGATCATCGACGGCGCCCTGAATGCACGGTTGAACGACAGCCGGAAGGTGTGCTGCGGACTGGGCGAGATCAGCAGGCTGGTGCGTGGTGAGACCACCGAGCCGATCGGATCGATGTCATCCCACCGGGCGCCGACCAGCCAGCGTGCCTTCTCGCCGATGAGGATCTCGTCCTGCAGGAAGACGCCGTACTCGTCGCGCGAGTCGCCGGCCGGCGCGATCGAGAGATCGAACTTGTTGGTGCGGGCCGTGGCGCCGTAGGTGAAGATGTTGTTCGCGCCGACGACCGTGGTGTTGCTGAAGTCCAGATTGTAGGTGTCGCTCTTGAACGCGAACTCGATCGGCCGTCCGTCGAGCCCGCGGCTCAGCAGATTGCTGGCATTGCCGTCCAGTGCGTTGAGGAAGAACGTGGCGCGCGCCGCCCGCTTGCTCCAGTCCACTTTGACCGAGCTCATGCTGGCGCCGGAGGCGATGTCGAAGGGCCCGATGCCGCTGTGCATGATGCCGTCCGTGGCGGCATAGCCGACGTCGAAGCCCCAGGTCGAATCGAGGCTCTGGTCGAAATCGAACCGCAGGCTGGCCTTGGGCTGGGTCGTGCCCTGGTTCTGGAAGGGCGGGTAGGGCGTGCCGAGCGGGTTGGTCGGGCCGACGGTTCCGGGGATGATGCCCGTCGGGCGGTTGAAGGCATCCTGCTCGAAGTAGCCGCCCGAGACCTTGTAGCCGTACCGCTCGTTGGCGCCGGCGTGCGTGATGTTGCCGTAGAGGGCGCCGAAATCGCCGCCGCCGAGGGTCACGCTGGTGCCCTGCATCTCGCGCGGCGACTTGGTGATGAGGTTGATCACACCGCTCATGGCGTTGGCGCCCCAGACCGCGCTGCCCGGCCCTCGCACGACCTCGATCTGCTTGATCTCCTTGGTGTCCATGGGCACGTAGTCCCACATCACGAAACCGAAGAAGTCCAGGTAGAGCGTGCGGCCGTCGAGCAGCACGAGCTCGCTCGTCGACAGGCTGCCCGACGCCGTACGGCCGGTGATCTGGATGTCACGAGCGCTGATCTGCGAGACGTTGAGGCCCGGCACGTTGCGCAGGAGGTCGCCGTAGTCGTCGGACGGCAACTCCGCCAGTGCTCTTTCGTCGAGGATCGAGATCGCCGACGGCACCTCGTTCAGGCGCTGCTCGTAACGGGAAGCGGTTACGGAGATCACCTCGTCGAACTTCTGTTCCGCCTCGTCGCCTGCTTCCTCCGATTGCGACGCCGCGTCTCCTTCGCCCTGCTGGGCCATGGCGGGCATCGCCAGCGGCAGCAGCGCCATCAGTCCGAGGGCCAGGTATCGGCCGATTCTGGGCATCGTGTACCCCCCTTCCGGGAATCCGTTTGGGTGCCTCGTCCGGAGGCTGCGGCTCAGGGCCAGAAAAGCTGCCGCATGTTACCAACAGCGTTGCGCGAGCGCCAACCAGGATGACGCGGCGGCGGGAACGTGGCGCGGCGGCGCGAGCAGAAGAAAGCGTGCCGCCGGCCCGGCGGTGAAGTTGTCGTCCTCGACCACGACGATCGTCTGCCGGCCGTCGGCCAGGATCGGTCCCCGGGAGAGCCCCTCCAGATTGCCCAGCTCGAGCCCCAGGTCTCCGAAGTCGAGCACCAGCTCCTTGCAGACGGTTTCGAGAGGCTGGACGGCGGCAAGGGAGTCGAACTGGCTGATGTCTGTCGCGCCCGAAAGTCCTACGGCGTAGAGCCGCAGCGAGAAACCGGCGCCGACCGCGAACTGGCGCTCGAGGGCCAGCAACCGACCGGGGCCGAGGGCGAGGAGCTCGACCAGACCGCCGATGCGGAAGCCCTCCGGCGGCCGCGGCGTCAGGCGTAGCGGCTCGACCTCGTAGGCGTACTCGCGCAGCGCCAGAGCCTCGGGCCAGGAGAGCAGCAGCAGGCGGGCCAGGCCGGCGACGCCCAGGTCGGCGGCCGGCCCGTCCTGGGCCAGCGGTCCCTCGGTGGCGAGGTAGACGCGCCGCCCGTCGGGGGTCACGGCGAGACTCTCGAAGCCCAGGCTGGCGCGCACTCCGCGCCCGCCGTCGAGCCCGGGCAGGTAGCGCTGGGGCAGCTCGATCTCGCTCAGCTGGCGGCCGTCGGCCGTGAAGCGCCGCAGAAAGGGCGCGACGCTCTCCGCGGGGAGGCCTTCGGAGGCGACCAGCAGGCTGCCATCGGGCAGGTACGCCAGCCCTTCGGGGTCGGCCATCCCGGCGCCATAGGGCTTGCCGTCCACATCCCTCAGCGGGACCCAGGAGAGAACCTCGACCGCCGGGTCCGGATCGTCGAAGGAGAGCCGCAGCCGGTAGAGGCGCGGCGGCCCGTGCTCGCCGGGGTCGTCGGCCAGGGCGTGGTAGAGACCCTCGTGGTCATCCCAGGCGAGCGCCGACAGCCCACCCAGCGGCACGCCGTCCAGGATCACCTCGGCCGGCAGCTCGAGCAGGCCGACGAGCTCCAGGCCAGGCGATTGAACGCCGCTCGGCGGAGCGCTCGCGCACGCGGTGGCGGCGACGGCGAGAAGCAGCCGGACCGCCGGCCGCGCGGCATGCCGGCGAGGATCAGAGATCGGGGTCCCTCCCGACCAGGCGGTCGCCGGCACGGGCCACCGCACGGAGCTTCTCGAGCTGGCCCAGCCGGAAGCCGGAGTGCGTGGCGACGGCCAGAATCGCCAGCGTGAAGACGGTCCGCTCGCCGGCCCCGAACGTCAGCGTCGGCAGCGCCCGATCGCCGAACAGCACCAGGACGAGAATCGCCGCCCAGTCCAGCGCGATGACGATGAGGGCGCGCCGGCGAGCGCGCCGCATGATCTCGGCACGCCTCTCGGGCGTCTCCTGTGCGTCGTAAGGCAGGCCGGCGATCTCTTCGTGCAGCAACGACAGCACGGCTCGGGTGCGCCACATCTCAAATCTCCATTCTCGAGCCGCCGGCGGTGGCCTGATGGCGGCGGGTCGCAGCGGTTGGACCGGCTCGCGCCGGCCGGCCAGCGCTTTGTCGAGTGTGCCATGGTTGGCGGCCACGCGGCTGTCATCCCGATTCCTCTCATCGAAGATCGTTGCGAGAAGCGGCAGATGTGTGGAGATGCGGAGGCACGTCGGGTTAGGCTGCGGCCATGCGGCAAAGCCTTCTGCTGACAGTGGTTGTGTCTCTCACGGCTCTCGGCGCGCTGGCTGCGGCGCAGCCGGAGGTGCCGCCGGGTGCGCTGGTGACCTGGCCGGGTGAGGGCATCACGCGCTGCGGCATGTCGGGCGACAAATGGGATCCGCTGGCCGGGGCCTGCTGGTACGCGGTCGACCTTCTGGCCCCGGCAGGCACCCTGGAGCTGGGACGCTGGGTCGGCGGCGCCCTGGAGACACGCCGGGTGAGAGTGGCCGAGTACCCCTACCCGGTACAGCACATCCAGCTGGCGGACGACTCGCGGGTCGAACTCTCGGCGGCCGATCTAGCCCGGGTGGGTCGTGAGAACGCCCTCATCGGCGGTCTCTGGTCGCGGCGCGGAGAGGCGCGGTTTCGGCTGCCCCTGACGGCGCCCCTGGAACGGCTGCCCGAAGGTGGCCGGTTCGGCGCTCGCCGCGTCTTCAACGGCCAGCCGCGCAGCCCCCATTCGGGCGCCGACTACGGGGCGCCGAACGGTGCCGCTGTGCGGGCGGCTGCCGACGGCGAAGTGGCGCTGACCGGCGACTTCTTCTTCGCCGGCCGCAGCGTGTTCCTGGACCATGGCGACGGCTTGGTGACCATGTATTTCCATCTCAGCAGGGTGGACGTGGAGCAGGGCGCGCAGGTGGACCGCGGACAGACGATCGGCGCCGTTGGTCAGAGCGGTAGGGCGACCGGCCCGCATCTCCACTTCGCGGCCCGCTGGCGCGGCGCCCGGGTCGATCCGGCGCTCCTGCTGGCGCCGGCCGGCGTGGTCGAGATCCGCTAGCCTCGCCGAGGATGGCCGACCGAGCAAGACGCGACAGATGCGGGCAGATACGGCGTTGCGGTAGAGGATCCGTGAGCAGGTCAGGCTAGCTGGCGATCAGGGCAACAGCACGGCTTCTCGGCCGCGCTCGGCGACCAGCCGGTCGGCGCGCTCGACGATGAGGTCGCGGCGGGCCATCAGGGCGGCGCACTGACCCTTGGTCAACCAGCCTTTCAGGGCCGCCGTCAAGTCGGCCGCCTCGAGACGGCGGAGCCGCTCCAGGAGGTCGACCGGAAAGCGATCCAGGTCGTCTCCCGCGAGCAGTTTCTTACGCGTCTTGAAGGCTCGCGAGGAGTCGATCGCCCAGATGCGGAAGCCCTCGCCGATCAGCAGGTTGCCGGTGTTGTTGAAGTCGGTGTCGTGAGTCAGCTGGCGGAGCAGCCGGACAACGTAGATCTGGCGGTTCCAGGCCGCGATGTCCGTTGCCGCGACTCCGCGCCGCCGCCGCTCGGTATCGGTCATCGAGTCCTCGACCCACAGCTGGATCGCGCCTTCGACGCCGCCGATCTTGCGGGCCACGGTCGGCGGCACGAGATCGAATCCGAGCAGCTTGTCCAGCTCGTAGGCCGCGATCTCGTGCTTCCAGGAGTCGCGAAAGCCGATCTCCACCGGCCGGCCGTCGTGGAAGTCCTTGACCGGGGCGTACTCGTCGATGGTCTTCCACAGGGCCTGTAGAGTCCGGTCGCCGTCGGTCAGGGTGAGCCGCTGTGGTTGGGTCACCCCGGCACCCACCTCCCTGCTTTCGATCACCCTGGCAGTGCGTAGAAAGTGCTCGGCCGCGGCGCCCTCGAGCGGCGCCTGGCCGGCGGCGGCGCCGGCGCGCAGGCCGATCAGAAGACAGCCAACACCAAGGCGCCTGGCGAGCGCCAGCGATCGTCGCGTCAGAGCTTCTCCCCGGCGTCTGTTTCACCAACCCTACTGAAGGGGCGGCCGTGGCACAAGCCGGGGGCGCCCCGGCTCGATCGAGGAGGGGTGGCTTGTCCGGCGGCGGCGAGCGGCTGAGCGTATCGCAATCAACCGGTGGCCAGGTCGACTATCCAGGCGTCGGGCACCGCCGTCTCGACGACGTGACGCGCCAGGTTGCACCAGCGGCGGCAGTTATCGATGACGGCGCTGTCGGCGCTGGCCACGACCTCGAGGCATTCGGTCAGCACCCGATCGGTGCGATCGGTCAGCTCGACGGTCCACTCCGGCCGCTCGGTCGCCACCCGATCTTCGATCAGGGCGCCCAGGCGGCCGCTGTTGGAGACCGGCCGGTCGAGCAGCCAGCGCACCCGGGGGCAACCGGCGTCGGAGACCGCCGTGGCGATCAACCCTACCGCCTGCCGAGTGACCTGCATCCGGCGATAGTGGCTGCTCATCGCCGCGAGGTCGCGCAGGACGCCGTCGCGCCCGAGCAGCAGGACGCCGCCGGAGAGCGCTGCCTCGACGGTGAGCAGGACGTTGTAGCCGTCGACGACTAGCGGCTCGCCGGCCAGCCTGCCAACGGCGAGCTGGCTGCGCCTGCGGCGAGCGCAGTCCGCCTCGCTGGCGGCGCAGCGCCGCAGCGCCTTGCGCTGGCGATCGCGCAGCGCGTGCCGATCGCCCACCAGCTTCAGCGACGCCTTCGTCGAATAGCCCCGGCCGAGCAGCCAGGAGAGATCGGCCACCGCCCGGCGCAGCGTCTCCAGCGCGGCGGATGAGAAGCAGTCGGGGTCCTTGGGGTGGGCACCGCGCAGGGTGCGACGATCCGGCACTAGATCTCGATCCGGTAGCCCTCGATCGTCATCCCTTCGGTTCGAACAGCTCGATCCTACACCGCCGCGGCGGCTACGGATGGCGCCAGCGGCGCACCACGAACCAGCCGACAGCCGCCAGGACGACCTCGATCAAGCCGCACAGGGCGAAGGCCGTGCCGAAGCCCCGCGCCGCGTAGACCGCGCCGCCCAGGAGCGGTCCCAGGGCAAAGCCCAGCGAACCGGCCAGGTTGAAGCCGCCCATGGCGCTGCCGCGGGTGTCCGGGTCGCTGAGCTGCGAGGTCAGCAGGATCGCCGGTGGGAACATCACGGCGGCGAAGATCCCGAGGCCGATCATCACCCACCAGAGCATGAACAGCTCGGAGTAGCCCACCAGGCAGAGCAACAGGCCGTAGAGCAGGGAGCCCAGCAACAGCGGCTTGTACGGACCCGTGCGCTCGACCATCTTGCCCGTGAAGTACTGCAACAGTGCGAAGGGGAGAAGAAACAGCGCCAGGTAGCGCCCTCTCACCGCGGGGTCGGAGGCCCCCAGCGAATCGATGTAGAGCGGGAAGATGACGACAAACAGCCCCACGGCGAGACGGTCGACGAAATGGAACGTCAGCGGCAGCAGCAGCCGCGGCCGAGAGCGCAGTGCGGCCAGGATCGCCGCTACGCGGGGCGCGCGGTTACGCCGCGCCGGCTCGGCCAGGGCCAGGGCGCCCAGGGCGAGCAGCGCAAACAGCGCCGCCGCCGCCACCAGCGGCGCGCGCGGACCGTGCCAGCGGGTCATGTAGCCGCCCAGCGGCGCGCCGAGGGCGACGCCGAAGATGAGCGCCGCGCCCATCAGACCCATGTTGCGGCCCCGCTGGCCGCCCGGCTGATCGACCACCGATGCCATGACCAGGGACCATCCCATCACCGCGAACGCCCCCTGGAAGAAGCGCAGCACGAGCAGCGTCGGCACCGACTGGACCAGGACGTAGGAGGCGTAGATCAGCGCCGAGACCAGAAAGCCGGTGACCACAAACGGGCGGCGGCGGCCGAGACGATCGCTGAGGATGCCCCACAGCGGCGCGAAAATAATGTAGGAGAACGTCTCGACCGAGAAGAACAGGCTGGCGTCGGTGACCGTGCCGCCGAGATCGCCGATGACGAACTCCTTCAAGCCGGCGACCACCAGGGTCAGGTTGAACATCGCCCCGAACAGCAGCAGACAGGGCAGCAGGATCCGGTCACGGCCGGGCACAGCTCCAGGGGTCGGATCAAAGGCGCGGTGGGCTGACATGGATTGGCCTGCCGGCCGGCGATGCTACAAGCAGGGGCGGGACGTGAAACGCCGCGGCCGGGCTGGTCGCCCGGCCGCGTCTCGATTCGCGAAACGTGGTGCTACTCGCCCGGCGCTACGAACCCCGGGAGTGTCTCACATTCGGCGGTCTCGCCGTTCACGGTGCACTCGCAGCCGTTGTCCTTGCACTCGATCCTGACCTCGCAGTCAGAATCGCCGCCGCAATCGAACCCCTCGAGGGTGGCGATCTCCGGGCAGTCCTCGTCGTCGTCGCCGCAGTGCATCACCACGGCGTGCAATGCGGGCTGCCGCCGCTCGCCGAGGGTGGCGCCGAGGGTCTGCAGGGTGCCGTCGCGCCAGAGCTCCAGGTCGACGGCAGAGCCGGGCTCGAGCTTGCCGACGGCGCGGATCACGTCACCGGTCGACTCGACTTCGCTGCCGCCCACGGCGGTCAGGATGTCGCCGACCTGGACGCCGGCGCGCGCCGCGGCGCTGTCGTCGACCACCTTCGCGACCAGCACCCCGGACTCCTCGGGAACACCGAAGTGGCGTCGCAGCTCGGGCGTCAGCGCGGTGGTGGCGACGCCCAGGAAGCCACCCTTGCCGTGGTGGCGCATGGCGAAGCCATGCACGCCATCGTGGCCAACCCATTTCATGGTGTCGCCACCCACGCGGTGCACCTCGCCGTCGCCGCCGACGACGATCACGCGGCGCTCGTGCTTCGCGTCGACGCAGTCGTCGCCCTCGCAGTCGTGCGCGAACTTCTTGATCTGGATCTTCTTGTGCTCGATCACTTCCTGGTCGTCGGCGCCTACCGCCGTCGCCAGGACCAGCGCCACCAGGGCGATGACCGCCACCGGCCAGCTGTTGCGAAATCGGTTCATCTGTCGAGTCCTCCTCTTCGGACGAGTGTTACCGTGGCTACGCTTCATCCCTTCAACGCGCCACGTCGTCGGAAGTTCCCGCGTCGTGTCGGGCGAGAGCGCCGGCGATGGCGGCCCCGACGCCGGCATTGCGGGTCAGGAGCGCGATGTTGGTCTCGACCGTGCGGCCGCCGGTGGCCTTGGCGACGTGGGCCAGCAGGAACGGTGTCGCCTCCGGGCCGCTGACGCCCGCGGCGCTCGCCGCGCGCCGGGCATCATCGATCAACGGCTCGACGATAGTGGCGTCCAGCTCGCTCGTGGCCGGCGGCGGCACCGCCACCACGATGCCGGTGGACTCGACCCGCCAGTGGGCGGTCAACACGGCGGCGGCGGTTGCCGCATCGTCGACCCGATGATCGAGCGCCAGCCCGCTGCGGCGCCAGTAGAACGCCGGCAGCTCATCCGTGCCGTAACCGAGGACCGGCACCCCCAGAGTCTCGAGCATCTCGAGGGTCCGCGGCAGGTCGAGGACCGCCTTGGCGCCGCTGCAGACCACCGCCACCGGGGTGCGGGCGATCTGGGGCAGGTCGGCCGAGACATCGGCGCTCGCCGTGCTGCCGCGGTGGACGCCGCCGATGCCGCCGGTGGCGAGAATCCTGATGCCAGCCAGACCGGCTGCGGTCAGCGTCGCCGATACCGTGGTTCCGCCGAGGCCGCCGGCTGCCAGCGCCGCGCCCAGGTCCCGGCGGCTGACCTTGGCCACCTGTGCGGCCCGCGCCAGGGCCTCGACCCGTTGCGGTTCCAGGCCCACCACCAGCCGCCCATCGGCGACCGCGACCATCGCCGGCACGGCACCCCCGGCGCGCGTCTCGGCCAGCATGGCGCGAGCCGCTTCGAGATCGTGCGGCGCCGGCAGCCCATGGGTCAGGAAGGCCGACTCGAGCGCCACCACCGGCCGGCCCTCGGCGAGGGCCGTGGCCACCTCGGGGCGCACCTCGAGCATCGCG
>CALZJC010000073.1:11318-20950 GCA_945787525.1 Thermoanaerobaculia bacterium
CAGCAGCTCGAAGACGCCGTCGACGGCAACTCCGAGCAGGCGGAAGGGCAGCAGCAGCAGCCAGACGATGGGGTACAGGATCAGGGCCAGCAGCGCCACGGGCCAGCAGACGATGAACAGCAGCAGCCAGAGGAGGAATGTCTTCATCGGCGGTTTCCGGTTACTCGATGACGCGCTCTTCGGCGATCTTCCAGGCTCCATCCTGCCACACCAGTAGCAGCGTCTTGCGCACCCGGTCCGAGAAGGTATCGCTGGTGTAGATCTGGTCGAAGCTGACGCTCACTCGATCGTTGGCCAGCTCGACCGTGCGGGCGGCCTCGACCCCCACTTCGATCGAGCGTGGCCGCGTGATCCGCAGGCGCCGGGTCGCCGCCCAGCCGGTCCGGCTCTGCCCGTCCGGCGGTCGGAACGAGTCGGCATAGCTGGCCAGGTAGTCGTCGGGCCGCTGATCCGACCAGGCCCCGGCCCAGTCCCGGACCGCCTGTTCGGCGGTGGCGGGATCGGGTCCGGGCTCTGCTTCCGGCACCGGTTCCGGCACCGCCGGGACGGCCACGGCAACCGGGTCTCCGATGGCGGCAACGGGGACCGGCTCGGCCGAGGGCGGTACGACGGTCGGCGGCGGCTCGGGCGCCGCAGTGTCCGGTGTCGGGGGCAGCTCCGCGAGCGCGGTGCGCTCCGCCCCGGGCCGCAACCGATCGGCCAGGGAGCCCAGCGGCTCGAAGAGGGTGACCGTCAAGGTGCCCAACAGGGCGCCGGTCAGGAGCAGCGCGGCGCCGGCGATCGCCCGACGGCCGCCACGCGAGGCCGCGACCGGTGGCGGCATGCCGCCGGCCGCCGCCAGGGCGGCGTTTTCGGCCTCCGCCCGCAGGGAGATCTGGCGCTCCTCCGCGTCCAGGCCCGCCTGGCGGGCCTCCGCGCGGACCTGCCGCAGCTTGGACTCGATTGTCCGGCGCGACTTCTTGGCCGCGGCAATGTCGCTGCGCAGGCGCTCGCTCTCGTCACGGGCGACGGACACCGCCGCCGCGGCGTCGCGGGCCTTCGCGGCGGCGCCCACCCGGGCCTTGTCGAGCTCCTGTCGCGTCGAGGCCAGCTCTTGCTCGAGGCTCTGGGTTCGCTCGCCCGCCGCGGTCAGCTCCTGGCGCAGACCCTCCAGCTGCGCCGCGGCATCACGGCTGGCCGCCGCGGCCTCCTCCTGCAGGCTCTGGCCCTGGCGCGCTGCGTCGGCTTCCAGCCGGTCCCGTTCACCGCGCACCTCGGTGAGCTCCTGGCGGCGGGCGGCGGCCTCCTCCTGGACCGCCGAGGCGGTCGCCTCGAGTGCCGCCGAGTGATCCGCCCGGAGCTGTAGAACGGTCGCTTCGCTGGACCGCTGCAGCCGGTCGATCTCGCTCCGGGCGCTCTCGAGCTCGTCCTGCAGACGAGTCTCACCGCGCGCCCGGTCCTCGACCTGGCGCCGCAGCTCGTCGGCCTCGCCGTTCGCTCGATCGAGGTCGGCCAGGAGTCTCTCGTTGGTTGCCTGAAGGGCGTCCCTTTCGGTGCTCAGCCGCTCGGCCTGGTCCTCGGAGAGCCGGTTGTCGAGCTGGGCCTGCAGCCGTCCGGCCTCGGCGCCCGCCTGTTCGAGGTCCGCCCGCAGCCCGTCGTGGGATCCCCGGAGCTCGTCGCAGGCGGTCTGCAGTTCGGCGCGCTCGCGGGTGAGCCGCTCGATCTCCTCCTCGGCGGTGCGGTCATCGAGCTGATGCTGCAGCTCGCCGGCCTCGCTGCGGGTCCGATCGAGGTCCGTCTGAAGCCCGTCGTGGGCGGCCTGTATCTCGGCGCGCTCGGTCTCGAGACCCTCGAGGCGGTGCTGAAGCTCTTCGCGTTCGCCGGCCAGCTCCGTGCGTCGCCTCTCCAGCTCCTGGAGCGCGGCCTGGGCGTCGCGCAGCCGCTCCTCGAGCTCGCTGCTGGCGGCGGCCTGGCGGTCCTCCAGCCGGGTCCGCAACTCGTCCAGCTGCCGCTCGTGCTCGCGGCGCGTCTAGTCCAGCTCGGCCCGGAGCCGGTCTGCCGTCTCCTGGAGAGTGCCCAGCTCTTGCGGACCGACGATCGCAGCTTCGGCCTGTTCCAGGCCTGGCGATGCGCGTCCCTCGTCTGCCTCGAGGTCGGTCGCGGCCGGCTCCGGCGCCGACTGCACCTGCTCGGGCGCGGCTGGCGCCGGCGGCGGGGCTGGCTGCACCTGCTCGGGCGCGGCTGGCTCTGGCGGCGGGGCTGCCTCGGCCGCTGCCGCGGCCTCGAGCCTCTGGGCGATGAGCCGATCGATCAGGCGCTGGCTGGCAACATCCAGGTTGACGAACTGGACACCCATGCCGGGCGGCTTTTCGGGTCCTTCACTCTGCCGGCGCCGCCAGACCACTTCGGCCCGCCCCTCGATGAGACTGAAGTCCTCGCCGAGTTGGAACTGGAAGTTGAACACCGACCCCGGCGGCCGTGGGTCGCGCGTCTGGATGAACATGCCGCTGGTCGAGAGGTTCACCGACACCTCCTCGACGAAGTCGTCGAAGCGGTCGAATCGGATGGCGATCGGGCGCTCGATCGGAACCCGTTCCTTCTGGTTGGATCTGAGCCGCCGGAAGACGAACTGCTGGATGCGATCGAACAGCTCGACGGAGATGTCGACGAACTGAACGCCGATCAGGTACTCCGCCTCACCGCCGAGCCCCTCCTGCTGCTCGCATCGCGCCACCCGGCAAGCCACTTCGATCTGTTGCTCCTCGACGTTGCCGCCATCGGGTAGCTCGAAGCGCAGCCGGTCGATGTCGGTGCCGACCGGGATCTCGACGGTGGTCAGCAGGCCGGCGCCGCCGGCGCTGAGATCCTGCATCGTGACCGAAGTGCCTTCATCACTGCCTGCCAGGCGCAGGTCGGTCTCGAGCGGGATCTCGAGCCGTGGATGACGCCGCCGTTCGTGACGCACGGGTAGATAATAGCGTCACGGAGGGTTACCGGAGGCAAACCGGACCCGAGCCGGCCATGAGGGTTACAATTGCCGGGTCAACGGAGGTCAGCCATGAAGACCGTACGCAACAAGACGCACCGGCCGCTGAAGGTCCGCCTGTCCCGGGGCAAGATCCTCCATCTGGGTCCTCGCAAGGAGGGCCAGATCAGCGTCCACGACCTCGAGGCCGGGGGCGTGCAGCGGCTCGTCGAGGCCGATGAATTGGAGATCCTCGGCGGCGATGTGCACGGTCACGGAACCTCTGCGCCTCCAGCGACCGGGCACGCCGACACCCACGGCCATCATCCGGGGACCTCGGTGCCGAAGCGCGGAGATCGCTGAGGAACGGCCGCCGCGCCCGGCCGGTTGCTACAATCCCGGTGATATCGGACAAACCCGAGAAAGGGACTCCCCACGGGGAGAGAGGAGGAGCTCATGAACTGGACGAAGATCCTGGGCGGAGGCGTGGTCGCTGGTGTGGCTGTCAGCCTGGTCAATTACCTGCTGCACGGCGTCATCATGGCCGACACCTATAGCAAGTACTCGAGCGTCTTCAGCCAGGAGCAGGCCAACCCGATCTGGTTCTTCGTGGTGGCGATCACCATCGCCATCTTCTTCACCATCCTCTTTGCCAAGACCCGGGATTGCTGGGCGGAAGGCGCCAAGGGCGGCATCACGTACGGCTTCTGGCTCGGCATGGTCGCCTTCTTCAGCGGCTTCTACAGCCCGCTGGTGATCGACGGGTTCCCGTACTACCTGGCCTGGTGCCAGGGCGGGATCAGCCTGATCGGAGCCCTGGTCGGTGGTGCCATCGTCGGCCTGATCATCAAGCGATGACCGGCGGCCGGCGCTCGCGCCGGCCGAATGGACCGGGCCCCGGTACGATCCGTCAGGGGCGGTAGAAAAGCCGCCGGTACCAGGGCACGCCCTGTTCCTTGAGGTGCTGGCGGGCCAGGCGCAGGCGCTCTTTCTCGTGCTGGCGGGCCAGCTTCTCGAGGAACGCACCGCCTTCGCGCTGGTGGCAGTCCTTGTACTTCTTGCCGCTGCCGCAGGGGCACGGCTGGTTACGCCCGACCTTGGCGATGTGACGTGGCAGCGGCGCGCTGGAGAAGCCCGGCCAGACGACCTTCGAGTAGCGCTTCATCGCCGCGTATCCTAACAGTCCGGAGGCGCATCGCCTGCGGTGCGGTGCCCCGCATCTGGCCGCTCGCCAAGCGAGGCGGTGAGCTAGGGCAGGCAGCGCTCGATCCGCCGGGCTACCTCGATCTCGAAGAGCAGCAGCTGCCCGTCCTCGAAGCCGTCCTTCCAATCCTGCTCCTGCCGGTCGTCGAGCTCTTCCGGGGCCTGCCCCCGGCGGGCGCTGAAGCGCACTGCCGGCAGCTCATCGCAGGCGGGCGAGAAGAAGTGGTGGCGCTCGAAGTTGCGCGCCCCGCTGCCCAGCCCCCGGGCGTAGGCAGCGCTGTGGTCGGCGTCCGAGGCGATGTCGGCCGCCCGGTCCAGGGCTTCGGCCAGACGGGTGCGGAGCGCCCGGTAGAGCTGCTGCTCCTTCCAGGCATGGTAGGCGGCGAGCCGTTCCTCGTGGTCATCGGGCAGGGGCTCGACCCGGCGGCGGTTCCAGGTCGGCGATCGTTGCGCTGCAAGGCGGCCGTCGTAGCTCTCCAGGGTCCCGCGAATCAGCCTGTCGAGCCGCTCGACCGCGCCCCGCCGCACGGCCTCGCGTGGCGCCGGTAACTCGAGCTCGATGCGGCACTCGAGCTGCTCGTAGATCTGGAACGGTCCGTCACGGACCTCGACGCGCAGGGGCTCCGACAGCGTCACCAGCAGGTCGATCCGCGCGCGCTGCAGATTCAGGTTGTCGATGCGGCCGAGCTCTCCCGGGTCAAAGCGATGCCTGCCGCCCGAGGCGGGCTGCGTTCCCCGCAGCCGATTGTCGGTGTAGCGCTCGTCGCAGTCGGAGAGCGCCGCCGTGCGCAGAACGACCCAGCGGCCGACCCAGGCAGCCCGCAACTCGTCCTCGGGCTTCGCCAGCGCGGTGGTCGGGGTGCACAGCACCCACATCGCATAGGCGACTGCGGCCGCCGGAAGGCCGCGGGCGGCGCGGCTCACGGCAAGGGCCGCCTGCCTGGGGTCCACGGCGCCCCGGCTTGCTCGAGCGCCCGCTCGATGTCGGGCAACTCGCTTTCGATCAGGTCACGTAGCCGCGGCGCCAGCTGCTCGTAGGCTTCGGCGGCGATCTCGAGCTCGCGGCGGTGAGTGGCGGTGGGACCGCCGCGGCTGTTCCAATGACCGAAGACGATGCTGCCGACGCGGCCGCGGATCGATGGCGTCGAGGGCTCGCGCAACCGGCTGCGAATCGGGTCGCCGGTCAGCGCGACCTCGAGGTCGGCGATCTCCCGAGCCGCCGCCTGCAGGCGCGGCAGCAGGTCGGTCGGCGCGGCCGGGGTCTCGAAGACCGCCTTTTCTAGGTAATCGACCCGCTTGCCGGCGGTCTCCAGTTCGGCAGCGGCGCCCTGCAGCCGGCGATAGAGGTCGGCGGTGCGGCGGGCGAACGCCAGCGCCGCCTCGGGCTCTGTGCCCGGTAGGCTCTGGTTGTCGAACGGCTCGATGGCGAACTCCTGCGGTGCCCCCAGCGGCGTGATCGATTCACCGTCGAAGCGGGCCAGCTCCACCGTGTAACGGCCGGGGGCCGCCAGCGGACCGTGCGGCGGGCTGGCCCATGGCGGCAGCTCGCCGGGCGGCTCGAGGTCGATCGGATCGACGGGCGGATACCGCAGGTCCCAGGCGACGCGATGGATGCCGGCATCGGCGGCGCCCTCGAGCCGTCGAACCACGGCGCCGTTGGCGTTGCGCACCGTCAGCACCGTCTTCGGCTTGCTCTCGAGCGCCTCGTCGCGCAGCGTCGCCCAGCCGGGGAAGTCGACGTCTGCGCCGGCCTCGCGGAGCTTCTTGTCGCGTCCGCGGCGGAGCTGCCGCGCGGTCTCGGCCGTGTCGCGCAGGTAGTACGTGAAGAGCGCTCCGTGCGGCGGGTTGGGAGCGGAGAAGTAGGCGCCGCCCTGATAGGCCTTGCCGCGGGTCGCCATGGTGTTGGCGGGCAGGTACCAGAGGGCGTCCCGCGGCGTGAACAGAACCGCCTCTTCCTGCAGCGCCCGCTCGCTCAGCGAGCGCAACGGAGAGTAGTCGTCCAGCACCCAGAAGCCGCGCCCGAAGCTGGCGCCCACGAGATCGCTTTCGCGGCGCTGGATCGCCAGGTCGCGGAAGGCGATGGTCGGTGCGCCGGCCAGTTTCAACCAGTGGACGCCGCCGTCGAGGGTGAAGTGGATGCCGTACTCGCTGCCGGCGAACAGCAGCTGCGGCCGCTCGTGATCCTGGACCACCGACCACAGAACGTGGCGCCCGGGCAGATCGCCGGTGATCGGCCGCCAGGTGCGGCCCCGGTCGCTGGAGCGGTAGAGGTATGGGCTGAAGTCGCCCTGCTTGTGGTTGTCGAAAACGGCGAAGACGGTATCGGGGTCGTGCAGCGAGGCCATCAGATCGTTGACGAAGGCCGGCTCCGGCACGCCCGGAACCTCGACCCGCCGCCAGCTGTCGCCGCCGTCGTCGCTGACCTGGATCAAGCCGTCGTCGCTGCCGGTGTAGAGCAGTCCCTCGACCAGCGGCGACTCGGCGACGGCGGTCAGCGTGCCGTACCAGGACATGGCGGTGTTGTCGTAGAGATCGTCCACCGACCAGACGCGGCCCATGAGCTCGAGCTCGTAGCGGTTGCGGCCACGGGTCAGGTCGCCGCTGACCGGCCGCCAGCTGCCGCCGCGGTCGTCACTGCGCCACAGACGGTGCGAGCCGAAGTAGAGCCGCGCCGGCGAGTGTGGGCTGATCGTCAGTGGCGCGTCCCAGTTCCAGCGCTCGGGCGCGTCGCCGGGCGCCGGCCGCGGCCGGATGTCCAGCTGCTCGCCGCTCCGCCGGTCGAAGCGCACCAGATTGCCGCGCTGCCACTCGGCATACAGCAGGTCGGGGTTCTCCGGGTCGAAAGCGCAGGCGTAGCCGTCGGCGCCGAGCGGGACCTGCCAGTCGCGATTGCGGACGCCGTGCACCTCCAGCGTTCGCGTCGGGCCCCACTGGGTGCCGTTGTCCTGGGTGCCGCCGAGCACGTGATAGACCGGCCAGTCGTCGTCGAGCGCCATCTTGTAGATCTGTGTGAGCGGCAGGTTGGCGGCGAACTTCCAGCTGGCGCCGTGGTCGAAGGATTCGTAGAGACCGCCGTCGCTGCCCGCCAGCAGGTAGTCGGGGTCCGTCGCGTCGAAGGCCAGCGCATGGTTGTCGCTGTGCTTGTGGGGCTCGCCCAGGGGCGTGAAGCTCTTGCCGCCGTCCTCGGTGATGTGCATCCAGACGTCCATCTGGTAGACCCGGTCGCGGGCGTGGGGCGAGGCGTAGATCTCCTGGTAGTAGTGCGGCCCGGTGCCGTTGGACAGGTAGTCGCTGCGCTTCTCCCAGCTCTCCCCGCCGTCTTCGGAGCGGTAGAAGCCGCGCTCCTCCCGGTCGGCCTCGATCGTGGCGTAGACCACGTCCGGGTCGACCGGCGAGACCGCCAGGCCGATCTTGCCCATGTCGCCCGCCGGCAGGCCCTCGCTCAGCCGGCGCCAGGTGGATCCGCCGTCAGTGGACTTGTGGATGCCGGACTCCGCGCCGCCGGCCAGCAGCGACCAGACGTGGCGCCGGCGCTGGTAGGCGGCGGCGTAGAGCACGTCGGGGTCGCGCGGGTCGAATTCGAGGTCGCTGGCGCCGGTGTCGGCGCCCAGGTCGAGGACCCTCTCCCAGCTGCTGCCGCCGTCCGCCGACCGGTAGACGCCGCGCTCGCCACCGGCCGACCACAGGGGGCCCTCGGCGGCGACGAATACCACCTCCGAGTCGCGCGGGTCGACCAGGATCTTGCCGATGTGCTCGCTCGTGCGCAGGCCCATCTGCTTCCAGCTGGCGCCACCGTCCATCGATTTGTAGACTCCGTCCCCCCAGCCCACGTGCCGCCCCGAGACGTTCTCGCCGGTGCCAACCCAGACCACTTGAGGGTTGTTCGGGTCGAGGGTCACACAGCCGATCGCGTACCAGGTACTGCGGCGCTCGGGATGGATGGCGATGTCCGCGATGCGCCCCGACATGAGGGCGGGGCCGATACCGCGCAGCTCGAGCCCGGCGAAGGTGGAGGAGCTCAGCCGGGCGCCGTCGCCGCCGGTCTCGGCGGCCATCACCGGCGTAATGGCGGTCGTTGTCAGGATGCCGCTCAACAGGACGCGGGCGATGTGTCGTCTCATGGTTCCTCCGGCCACCGGGGGCGGCGGTGATTCTAGCCTGACCTTCCAGCCGGCGGAGTGCCGAACGGCTGGCTGGGGAACCGCCTGCGCCCGGGTGCCACCGATGCCGAACGGGGAGGGCCGCGGTCGGGGTAGGATCTCGGCTGGATGAGCGGGCGGGGCGACCTGGGGGCGACGGTTGCGCTCGGCTGCTGTCTCGCCGCCGTGGCTGCCGGCGCCCAGCCGCTGCCACCGGCCGAGCGGCCGCAGCTCAGGGCGACGCGAGTCGGCGTCGGTCCGGTGCTGGACGGCGACGTCCTGGGCGACCCGGTGTGGGCCCAGGCGGAGGCGGCGGAGGGGTTCTGGCAGACCACCCCGGATGAGGGGAGCCCGGCGAGCGAACGCACCCGCGTGCTGGCGCTTTTCACCGCCACGACCCTCTATCTCGGGGTCGTCTGTTACGACCGCGAGCCCGAGCGCATCATCGTTGCCGACTCGCGCCGCGACTCCTCGCTCTCCGAGACCGACAGCTTCCAGGTCGCCTTCGACACCTACCGGGACCGCCGCAGCGGCTTCGTCTTCGGCACCAACCCGGCGGGCATCGAGTACGACGGCCAGATCACCAGCGAGGGCGAGGGGGGCTTCGGCTCGGCCGGTGGCTTCAACCGCAACTGGGACGGCGCCTGGGAGGTCAGGGCGCGGATCGACGAGCTGGGCTGGAGCGCCGAGCTGGCGATTCCCTTTCGCACCCTGCGCTTTCCCCGCGGCGGCGAGCAGAGCTGGGGCGTCAACTTCCAGCGCAACATCCGGCGTCGCAACGAGACCGCCTACTGGGCCCCGCTACCGCGCCAGTTCGATCTCAACCGGATGTCGCTGGCCGGCACGCTGATCGGCGTGGCGCCTCCCGGCCCCCAGACTCTGCAGCTGACGCCGTATGTGCTGGCCGAGACCAATCGTCGCGACGCCGAGGATGCGGTCGACGAGGACGAGCGGGAGGTCGGCCTCGATCTGAAGTACGGCGTCACCCCCAGCCTGACGCTGGATCTGACCTACAACACCGACTTCGCCCAGGTCGAGGCCGACGTGCAGCAGGTCAACCTGGACCGCTTCAACCTGTTCTTTCCGGAGAAGCGCCCGTTCTTCCTCGAGAACGCCGGCCTGTTCTCACTCGGCGTGGCCGAGGAGCTGGAGTTGTTCTTCAGCCGCCGCATCGGCATCGGGCCGGATGGAGAGGCGATTCCGATCCTGGGCGGCGCGCGGCTGTCGGGCAAGGCGGGACGGAACAACCTCGGCTTTCTCCTGATGCGCGCCGACGAAGTGGCCGGCGCGGCGCCGCGCAACGATTTCGGCGTGGCGCGATTCAGCCGCGACCTCGGGCAGCGTTC
>CALZJC010000074.1:0-30094 GCA_945787525.1 Thermoanaerobaculia bacterium
CACCGCCATCGGAGGCCGGCATGAGGCGTCGAGGGGTGGGTCCACCCAGGGGCATCGTAGCCGGCGCGCCTGGCAAGCCCCTTCGAAGGGCACCGCTGTGCCGAGCGCCGGCGAAGGAGGCGAGAGCCACCCCCCGCATCCGGAACCTGAGCAGCCGGGCAGATAGGTGACAGTCCAGACCGGGTACATGGGTGACAGTCTGGAGGTCCGTGTTGTTGTTCCAGTGTCGCCCCGTCGTCGTAGAAGCTGTGGGAGCGGTGGGAGCTGTGGGAAACCCGTAGGGTTTTCCAGGGCGGGGGACTGGGCGGGCAGGTTCCACGGTTTCCACAGCGCGCCGCGAGGTCTTCATGCTCCTCACATCAGATCCAAGCACTGGTCTCGCTGATCATAGCGACCGAGCAAGAGCGGTCCGAAGTAGAGCGACCAGAGCCCGTCGTCGGTTTCCTCGAGACCGACAGGCTGGCGTGCCAAGGTCTTGCTGACAAACAGCAAGCTGCCGCGCCACTTGATGTCTCCTTTCGGGCGCACACGTCGGACTTCGTAGTGGCCCGGGTAGGTCACGTCGGGCCTTGCTTGCGTATAGGCGCGGCGCGATGGCGTGTAAAGCTCGGCGGGAGGTCTCATCTGCAAACTCTCATGCGGCCGCTGCTCGTTGTACTCCTTGCGGAAGTGATCGAAGACGCGCTGCTGGCTTTGCATGCCGGAAGCCGGAGGACGTGCTGTGGCCGCCTTCAGCGTCCGGTGCATCCTCTCGTGACAGCCGTTTTGCTCGGGGTGGCCGGGCTCGATCAGCACCGGCTCGATGCCTAGCTGAACCCACCACACGGATAACCTCGAAAGCCGGCGTGGGGAGCTTGGGCACGCAAACGGACTGCCCCCGTCGGTGAGGATCTTGGCCGGCAGACCGTACTCCGCAAAGAGACGCTCGAAAACCGGCTGGACACCGATGCAAGCTACCGAGCTCTTGCCCTCGCATCCCAGCAGGTAGCGACTCATCCGATCGGCCACGGTGAGCGGGTAACACAGCCGACGGTCGTCCATGCGGAATTCGCCCTTGAAATCCGCTGTCCACAGATCGTTCGGCTGCCGGGCTTCGATCACGGGCTTCAGCGGTGGCGGATGACGCCGCCTGCGGCGTCGCGGCTGGACCAGACCGTGGCGCTTGAGGATCTCTCCTGCCGTACTCGATGCCGGCCAGGGCCAATGCGGATGCCGCCGTTTCAGCACGACCAGGAGCTTCCGCGGACCCCAGAGCGGATGCTTCCGGCGTGCCTCGAGTAGTGCCTGCTCGCAGCGTGACTCCGTGCGGTGCGGGCAGCTCTTCGGTGCCCGCGATCGGTCCTTCAGCCCGTCTGGGCCCTCCTCTCCGTAACGCTCGGCCCACTTGTATCCCGTCTTGCGGCTGATCCCGAATGCTCGGCACAGCTCGGTCATCGTGTACGCACAGCTCGATAGGGCTCCGATGAAGCGCACTCTCTGGTCCATTCGCGTCCTCTCGTCCCATGGCATCGAAGCACCTCCTCCGACGCCGAGGATGGACCACCAGACTGTTACCCATGTGCCCGGTCTGCCACCAGACTGTTACCCATGTGCCCGGTCTGATCTGTCACCCATGTGCCCGGTCTGTACCACCGCTCGAGCCGTCCCCTGGCGGACCCACCCCTCGACGCCTCTTGCCGGCCGGCCCCAACGCGCTGACGCCCGGTTGCCAGGCACTTCTGGTTGCGGGATATCCTCCGGAGGATGCCGCAGCCGCCCAGGCTCCCGACCCTCGAAGACGTGCACGCCGCCGCGAGCCGCATCGCGGGCATTGCCCGGCGCACGCCGGTGGAGACCAGCCGTACACTCGATCGGTTGGCCGGTCGCGAGCTGTTCTTCAAGTGCGAGAACCTGCAGCGGGTCGGCGCCTTCAAGATTCGTGGAGCGGCCAACATGATCGGCAACCTCAGCGACGAGGCTGCGGCGCGCGGGGTGGTGACCCAGAGCTCGGGCAACCATGGCCAGGCGGTGGCCTTGGCGGCCGCGTTGCGGGGTATCCCGGCATATGTCGTGATGCCCGAGACCTCGGCGGCGGTCAAGCGCCGGGCGGTTGCGGGGTATGGCGCCGAGGTGGTGCTCTGCGAGCCGACGCTGCCGGCCCGGGAGGCGACCGCCAGGCGCCTCCTGGCCAAGACCGGCGCCGCCTACATACCGCCCTATGACCACGCCGAGATCGTCGCCGGCCAGGCGACCGCGACGCTCGAGCTGCTCGCCCAGGCTGCCGGGCTGGAGGCGGTGGTGGCGCCGGTCGGGGGCGGCGGTCTGGCCTCGGGCGCCTGCCTGGTGGCGGCTGGCGCCGATCCGCCGATCCGGGTCTTCGCCGCCGAGCCGCTCGGCGCCGACGATGCGGCGCGCTCGCTGGCCGCCGGGCGACTGATCCCGCAGACCGGCCCGGAGACCATCGCGGACGGCCTGTTGACGAGCCTCGGTGAGGTCACCTGGGCGATTCTGAGCCAGGGGCTCGATCGGGTGGTCACGGTCTCGGAAGAGCGGATCGTCGCCGCCATGCGGCTGGTCTGGGAGCGCATGAAGCTGGTGATCGAGCCCAGCGCGGCGGTGGCTGTGGCGGCGGTTCTCGGCGAAGAGTTCCGGGCGCTCGAGGGGCTCCGCCGGGTCGGGGTGATCCTCAGCGGCGGCAACGTCGACCTCGACCGTCTGCCCTGGTAGGGGCGGGCTCTCCCGCCGAGGCGCGACGCTATGTGCTGGCCGGTCGCATGCTACGCTGGTCTCAGGGTGCTGAAAGAAACGGCGGCTGCGATTTTTCTGTCGCTGGGCGCCGCCACGGTGATCGCCGCGGGCGGGCCTCAGCTGGATCCCGCCAAGGGGCGCTTCCTGGTCGCGGACCGCGATCTGCGCGATCCCAATTTTAGCGAGACCGTCGTGCTGCTGACCGACTACGGCGAGGACGGCGCCATGGGGGTGATCGTCAACTGGCCGACCGCGGCGCCGGTCGCCGAGCTGATCCCCCAGGTCGACGGCATCGCCGAGCGGACCGATACGATCTTCGTCGGCGGCCCGGTGGCCCGGCAGGTGATGCTCATGCTGGTGCGCTCCGAGAACGAGCTACCGCAGGCCGAGAGGATCTTCGGTGACGTGTATCTGAGCAGCAGCCGCGACCTGCTGCAGCGGGTGATCTCGCGCCAGATCGAGGCCACCGGGCTGCGGCTCTACAGCGGCTATGCCGGCTGGTCTGCGGGGCAGCTCGACATCGAGCTGGCGGCCGGCGGCTGGCGCGTTCTGCCGGCCGACGCGGAGCTGGTCTTCGCCGCCGATCCGGATCGTGTGTGGCCCGAGCTGATGCGTCGCGGAGACGTGCGCTGGACGTCGCTCCAGCCCGCCGCGGTCGCTCGCTCCGCTCCCTAGCTGTTCTTCAGCCAGTCGCCGTAAAGCCGGGGACGCCGGTCGCGCAGAAAGAGGCGCCTGGCGTGCGATTGCGCCACCTCGCCGAGGTCCAGCTCGGCCGTCAGGATGGCCTCCTCCCGAGCAGGCGCCCGCGCTACGACGCGGCCGCTCGGGTCACAGACGAAGCTTTCGCCGGCGAAGCTGAGCCGATCCTCCTCGCCGACCCGGTTGCACAGCGCGACGAAGTAGCCGTTCTGGAACGCCGCCACCCGCATCTCGGCCTCGTACAGCCCTTCCGGCCACTCGTCGACGGCCCCCGCCTGGGGCACCACCACCAGCTCGGCGCCGCCCAGGGCGAGGGCGCGCAGATACTCGGGGTAGTGCCGGTCGTAGCAGATCGCCACGCCGATGCGACCGGCGCCGGTCTCGTAGACCGGCGCCCCGGTATCGCCTGGAGCGTAGTAGCCCTGCTCGTGGAAACAGGGGTAGTCGGTGATGTGCACCATCCGGGTGCGGCCCAGCAGCGTGCCGTCGGCGTCGATCACCGGCGAGCAGTCGTAGCAGCGCTCGCCGTCGCGCTCGTAGAGGTTCAGCACCACCACGATGCCGAGCTCGGCGGCGCGGGCCTGGAACGCTTCGGTGATCGGCCCGGGCACCGGCTCGGCGAGCCGCCGCACGTCGCCTTCGGCCGGCCGCTGTGGCCAGAACGGCTCGAAGGCCAACTCGGCAAAGGCGACCAGCTCGGCGCCGTCGGCCGCCGCTCGGTCCATGGCGGCGAGGCCGCGGGCCAGATTATGTTGCTTGTCGGGACCGGCCTTCTGCTGGATCAGCGCGAGGCGCATCGGTGCGAGGATACTAGCCTGCGCCCCGGTGACGTTCCCGGGGCGCAATAACTGCCTGAAGGGGTGGTAGCGAGACCACTTCATGGGGCGGGGCGCGAACGGACGGGCGGGCGGACAATAGAGATCCGGGGAAGGCACAGCCGGTCAAAGCCGGCAGCTTAAAGCCACGGGTCTTTGCTTCCTCCGCGACGTCCCCCTCGCCTCGAAGGATCCCGAGACAGCCGGGCTGCCTCACCCGGTCGGCGGCTGGCGGAAAACGCCGGCCGCCGACAGTTTTTTGGGTAAGCTGCGGCGACCATGATCCCGGTCCCGGACCTGCTGCACCGCCGCGCCAGACTCGGCCTGGATGGCGAGGCGCTGGCCGAGCTGCTCGAATCGGCCTTCCTGGGCGGTGGCGATGGCGGGCCGGGTCTCGACCGGATTCTGGCGGCGAGCCATTCCGACGGCTCCACCTGGCGGGCCGAGTTCTTCCGCGACGAGCTGTTTCTGGATGAACTGATCGAGGATTGCTGCGAGGTCACGGTCGCTGGCACCAGGCTGCCGGTAAACCGGGTCTTCCTGCGCCACGCCCTGTCGCAGGCGCCGTGCGATCTCGAGACCGTTCGCTTCCGTCAGCAGATCGTGCGCGAGCTGGAGGACGACGAGCTGCGGGCCAAGGCGCTCGATCTCTACAAGCAGCTCTTCTCGCTGCTCTCCCTGTTCAAAGCGCCGATGCGGCGGGCCAAGCTGGACGTGACGCTCTTCCGGCTGGAGATCCTGGAAGTGGCGCGCCGGGCGATCGACTTCATGGAGACCGAGTTCGCCGACTGCGGCTCGGGCCTGCGCCGGCTGCACGAGGCGGCACGGGAGATCCGCACCTGCCGCGAGTACAGCCACCTCGAGGCGTTGCTCGACTTCGACAACCACCTGGCTCGGCTACGATTCCGGATCCGGGTCGGCGCCGACGGCCGGGTGCGCGATCTGGTGCTCGAGAAGCTGGCCGAGAATGTGCGCAACCCGTTCTACCGCGGTCCCTGGACGAGGCTGAAGGACCGTCTGGCCATCATGGCGCGGGGCTACGAGTTCAGCAATCGGGAGCTGCTCAACCGGGTGGTGCACGCGGTGTTCGGCGGCATCGGCGACTGGCTGAAACCGCTGCTCCAGCTGCTCGGCCATCTGGCCTTCTATCTCTCCGCCCTGTCGTTTCGAGACCGCGCCCGGGGCATGGGGTTGGAGGTCTCGCTGGCGGAGGTGGGCGAGGACGGCCCGCTCGAGCTGACCGCTCTGTTCAACCCGCTGCTCTTTCGCCAGGGCACGCCGGTGCCCTGTTCGGTGGCCACCGATGAGGCCGACGCGATCGTCCTGATCACCGGACCCAACTCGGGCGGCAAGACGCGGCTGCTGCAGGCGGTGGGGCTCGCCCAGCTGCTGGGCCAGGCGGGCCTCTACGCGCCGGCCGCCCGGGCGCGCCTGCCGCTGGTCGATGGCCTGTTCGCTTCCAGCACCGAGGGCGCCAGCGTCGACCAGCGCGAAGGCCGTCTGGGAACCGAGCTGATTCGCATTCGTGACCTGTTCGGGGGCATCGGCACCCGGTCGCTCGTCCTGCTGGACGAGCTGTGCTCGGGCACCAACCCGTCGGAGGCGACGCGCATCGTGCTGATGGTGCTCGAGCTGCTGCGCGAGGTGCGGCCGGTGGCCTTCATCACCACCCACTTCCTGGACTTCGGCCGCCGGCTGGCCGAGGAACCGCCGGTCGCGGGCCTGCAGTTCCTGCAGGTGGCGATGAACGACGACGAGAGCTCGACATACCAGTTCGTGCCCGGCGTTGCGCCCACGTCGCTGGCCGCTGCCACGGCGCGGCGGTTGGGCGTCGACCGCGAGGAGCTCAGCCGGCTGCTGCATCGACATGGAGGAGCGTCCGAAGCATGAGCGAGACACCCTGGCAGGAGCGCTTTGCAGATCGCACCGTGACGGCCGACGAGGCGGTGGCCGTGGCTCGTCCGGGCCAGCGGGTGTTCGTCGGCTCGGGGGCCGGAGAGCCGCAAGCGCTGGTCGAGGCCCTGTCGGCCCGCGGAGATCTGAGCGATACCGAGATCGTCCACATCCTGACCCTCGGCGTGGCGACCTATGCGGAGCCCCGTCTGGGCAATCGCTTCCGCCACAATGCCTACTTCATCGGTCCCAACGTGCGCGAGGCCATCGCCCAGGGGCGAGCGGACTACACGCCCATCTTCCTCTCCGAGATCCCCCGTCTGTTCCGCTCGGGACGGGTGGTGATCGACGTGGCGATGATCGCCGTCAGCCCGCCCGACGCGCACGGCTACTGCAGCTACGGTGTCTCGACCGACATCGTCAAGGCGGCCGCCGAATCGGCCCGGTTCGTCATCGCCGAGGTCAACCAGCAGATGCCGCGGGTGCTCGGCGACTGTTTCATCCACGTGCGGGACATCGATCGTCTGGTGGCCAGCGATCGGCCGGTGCTGGAGGCGGTCCAGGGCGAGCCGGACGAGATGGCCAAGAAGATCGCCCGCCACATCGCCAACCTGGTGGTCGATGGGGCCACCCTGCAGCTCGGCATCGGCACGATCCCCGACGCGGTGCTCCACTACCTGACCGACTTCAAGGACCTCGGCGTTCATACCGAGATGTTCAGCGACGGCATCATTCCGCTGGTCGAGAAGGGGGTGATCAACAACTCCAAGAAGAGCCTGCACCGGGGCAAGATCATCGCCACCTTCGTCATGGGGTCACGCCGTCTCTACGACTTCATCGACAACAACCCGCTGGTCGAGTTCCACCCCACCGAGTACGTCAACGACCCGTTCGTCATCGCCCGCAACGACAAGATGATCGCCATCAACTCGGCCATCGAGGTGGATTTCACCGGGCAGGTCTGCTCCGATTCGTTGGGCACCATGTTCTACAGCGGCATCGGCGGCCAGGTCGATTTCGGTCGCGGCGCCTCCCGGTCGGAGGGCGGCAGAGCGATCATCGCCCTGCCGTCGACCGTCGCCGACGGTTCGATCTCGCGCATCGTGCCGACTCTCAAGTCGGGGGCCGGGGTCGTCACCAGCCGCGGCGACGTGCACTACGTGGTGACCGAGTACGGTGCCGCCTATCTGCACGGCAAGACGATGCGCGAGCGGGCGATGGCCCTGATCGGCGTCGCCCACCCGAAGTTCCGGCCCTGGCTGATGGCCGAGGCCAAGAGCCGCAAGCTGGTCTACGCCGACCAGGTCGAGCTGCCGATGCGGCCGGCGACCTACCCCGACGAGCTCGAGCGGTGGATCGACCTGCCGGACGGCCAGAGCGTCTTTCTGCGGCCGCTCAAGCTGACCGACGAGGCGCTGCTCAAGGCGCTGTTCTACAAGCTCTCACCGGAGTCGATCCACTACCGGTTTTTTCAGCTTCTGAAGTCGATGCCGCACGAGAAGCTGCAGGAGTTCCTGCGCATCGACTACGAGGCCGACATGGCCTTCGTTGTGCTGACCAGTTCGGTGGACGAAGACGCCGAGATGGTCGGCATCGCCCACTATCTGCGCGATCCCCGCACCAACTTCGCCGACGCCGCCTTTCTGGTGCGCGACGACTGGCAGGGACGAGGCCTGGGCACCCGCCTGATGGGGGCGCTGGTCGAGGCGGCCAGGCGCCAGGGCATCGCCGGCTTCACGGCCGACGTCCTGGCCCGCAACGCAGCCATGCTGCGCGTCTTCCACAACAGCGGCTATCCGGTCGAGAGCCGGATGGAGGAGGGCGTCTACAACCTGCGGATCCCGTTTCAGGAATCGGCGCCCTGACGGCAGCGGACAACCGGCTGCCGAGGAGACGGACCCTCGCGTCCGCGCCGCCGCACCTCTAGCGGTATCCCAAAAAGCTGTGCCGGCCTCGACCGCGTCTGCTGCGGCAAAGGCGGGGTGCAGGTCGTGACTTTCTGTGCAACAATATTTCGGTAGCTCCTTGAGACCCCCGAGGGGATCAGAAGGCTCAAACGGGCCGGCAAACGAAAGGCAGGTGCCAGGTGGGATCTGAAATGGCGAATTGTCTTCGGCACGTCGTTCTTCGGATCCGCATCCCAGCGGCTGTGGCCTGCCTGATCCTCGGGCTGCTCCCGGCTCCCTGGGCCGAGGCTGCTCCGCTCATCGGGCGAACCATAACCCGGATCGAGGTGCCCCGGGACACCAAGTCCAGGAAGCTCAAGACGATGTTTGTGGGGGATCGCCAACAGGAATCCGTAGCCGAGATCACTTCGATTCGCTTGAAGCGCCTGCCGCAAGGGGATGTCGAATCGATGCGCCTGACCTGGGTTGTGACCCTGAGCAATACACGATCCATCACCCAAGTGGCAAACCTGACGATCTCCCTTCTTGATGAACGGGGCAAGCGCCTGGGAAGCGCCCGCGGCCGTCTGAGAATCGCCACTTCCACCACCGACAAGGAGTACGAGCTCAAGATGAAGTTCAAGGCGGTCGCCTGGGAGGCGAGCCGCAAGCTGGAGCTGAAGGCCGATTGGATCGGGTAGGATCCACGCGACCCGCGAGGTGCCTGGCTAGTAGCGCCCGCTGCTGAGATCCGCTCCCGCCGGCGCCGACTCTTCGATCCGATCGAGGATCCTGGGCAGGTAGAACGTGTTGTAGCGCAGCCGCGAGATGTGGTTGCCGCTCTCGTGGTCGCAGCAGGCCGACGAAGGCACGCGTGACGTGTGAGGAGCTCGTCCGAATCGCCTTTCAAGCTGGTTCGAGTGCGCAGAACCTCAGGATCGTAGCTCACCTGTGCCCGCGAAGGATTCCGCTCGCTGCGGCATCCAACCGACCGACCGCCGCGAGCGATCGGGGCGGAGCCGGCGTGCGACGGCGAGCCCGGTGCCGCGGACGCGGATCCGTGGCCTTCACCTGACCCGGGGATGGGAGCGAGAAATGAGCACCGAGCGCCCGAGTCGCCGCAGCCGATCCGCCATCATCACCTTCCTGGCCCTCTCGCTGGCCGCACCCCTGGCGCCGCTGCCGGCCGAGGAGGAGGACTTGCCGCCCTGGCTCGCCGATCGCGGCCGCGGCGTCCAGACCTCGCTCTTCGGAACCTACATCCGCCGGGGCGAGCTGCTGTTCTATCCGTTCTACGAGTACGTCAAGAACACCAGCGACGAGTACACGCCGAGCGAGCTGGGGGCGGTGGGCCAGCAGGAGTTCCTCGGCACCTCGGTCGAGCACGAGTACCTGCTCTTCCTGGCCTACGGCATCAGCGACCGGCTGGCGGTGGAGCTCGAGGGCGCGCTCTACGCCGACGTGGCGCTCGACAAGGACCCGCTGGACATGTCGGGCGTTCCCGACCGCATCGAGGAGTCGGGGCTGGGCGAGGTCGAGGCCCAGCTGCGCTGGCGCTGGCGCGAGGAGAGCGTTCGCCGACCCGAGCTGTTCGGCTTTTTCGAGGTCGTCTTCCCGTTTCAGGAGCGCAAGCTGCTGCTCGGCGCCCAGGACTGGGAGGCGGCCCTGGGACTGGGCGCCATCCGTGGCTACAGCTGGGGGACCCTCGCCGCACGCATGTCGGTGGCCTACGAGGCGGCGGAGAGCCAGGTCGAGCTCGGCGAGTACGCCGTCGAGTACCTCAAGAAGGCGTCGGCTCGCTGGCGATTCGTCGCCACCGTCGAGGGCGAGGACGACGAGGTGTCGCTCGTCGGTGAGGCGCAGTGGGCCTTCCGTCGCAATGCCTTCTTCAAGTTCAACAGCGGCTTCGGGCTGACCGAGAAAGCTCCCGATTTCGCGCCCGAGATCGGTGTGATGATCACCTTCGGCTCCGGCAGGCCGCAGGTCGGTTTCCCCTGAGCTGCCGGCTGGCGGCTGCTGGCCGGGGCGGCGATGTAGGCTCCGCCCGAGGGGGGATGTTCCGATGCGGATGGAAGACGGAGACAGGCGCTCCAGTTGGCGTGACCGGTGCCCCGGCATTTGCCGGCTGGCGGCGACGGCCCTGGTCCTGGCGGCTGCCGCGGCTCCGGCCCTGGCCACCCGGCAGCTCGCCTGGCGGCCGCTGGCGGTCGAGGCGCGGCTGGACGCGGAGGGTGTGCTGTGGGTGCGTGAGAGCCACACCATGGTCTTCTCCGGCGACTGGAACGGCGGCGAGCGCATCTTCCGCCTGCGGATGGACCAGTCGCTCGAGCTGCTCGCCCTGAGCAGGGTGGACCCGGCGAGCGGCGAGGAGGTGCCGCTGGTGCCGGGGTCTCTCTCCCGGGTGGATCACTACGACTGGATCGACCGCCGGACTTTGCGCTGGCGCAGCCGCCTGCCCTCGGATCCGCCGTTCGACGAAACGCCGATCACCTATGTCATCGAGTACCGGCAGGAACGGGTGCTGCAGCCGCGCGGAGAGCGCTACTCGCTGGATCACGACTTCGCCTTTCCCGATCGGCTCTGGCCGATCGACGGTTTCACGCTGGAGCTGGAGCTCGACCCGATCTGGCAGCCGGCGGTGCCGCTGGCAGCCAGCTATGGACCACTGGATCTCGGTATGGGAGGTTTCGTGGTGAATGCCGATCTGGGCTACGCCGGTACGGGTGTACCGGCCAGCGTGCACCGGCTACCGCCGGTGGCGCTGCGCGCCGTGGCTTTCGGCGGCGCGGCGCTGGCGATCCTGCTCCTGTTCGCCAGCTTCCGTCGGCGCGAGTTGGCGGTAGGCAGATTCGCCCCGCCGCCGGCGCCGGCGCAGATCGACACCGGCTGGCTCGAGGAGCATGTCTTCGACCTCCTGCCCGAAGAGGCCGGGGCCCTGTGGGACCGCAAGGTGGGGCCCCCCGAGGTGGCCGCGATCCTGGCGCGGTGGGAGGCCGAGGGCAAGATCGAAAGCGCGGTCGTGCCCAGGGAGAGCAGGTTCAAACGCGACGTGCTCGAGCTGAAGCTCAAAGCCGACCGCGACGGCTTCGAGGGCTACGAGGGCAAGCTGCTGGGCAAGCTGTTCTTTGGCGGGCGGCGGGAGACGGATACCGAAGCGATCCGCAAGCACTACCGCAGCCGAGGCTTCGACCCCGCCAGCACGGTGCGCCGGGGTATCGAGCGCAGCCTGAGACGCCGTGGCCATGAGCTCGTACCCCACAAGAGCCTGTCGGGATGGGGCAATCGAATCACCCTGGGACTGTTCTTCGCGTTTCTGGCGCTGATGGGCTTAGAGGCGCTGGGGCGACCGCTGATGACGTTGCAGCTGGCGCTATTGCTGGTCCCAGCGGTGGTGGTTCTCTATCTCCTGCTCGGGTTGATCTTCGCCAACCTGTTTCGCAGCCGGGTCACTCGGCTGGGCACCTGGTCGGTCGGCTTCTGGCTGCCGGGTGCGCTCTTTTACGCCCTGGTGGCTGGCGTCGTCTTCTTCGACCGGCTGCTGCCGGAGACCGGCTTCGCCCCGCAGCCGGGGCTGGCCGGTTCCGCTGCGCTGGCGGTGCTGACGGTGATGGTGTGGAGCAGCCTGTTCAACAACGCCAGCACTCGCGAGCGGAGCGGCGGCCTGCGTCGCCGCCAGCGCCTGGCAGCGGCGCGGCGGCTGTTCGCCCGGCAGCTGATGCGCCAGCAGCCCGAGCTGCTCGACGAGTGGATGCCCTATCTTCTGGCGCTGGGTCTGGGCCCGCGGGTGGATGGTTGGTGGCGCCGCTTCGGCGGCGTGGCCGACGTCGACGCCATGCCGGCGTGCCGACGTTTCGGCTCCAGCGCCTCCGGCGCCGCCGGCGGCTCGTGGACCGGTGGCGGCGGCGCCTTTGGCGGTGCCGGGGCCACGGCGTCGTGGGCCGCGGTGGCCGGCAGTGTCGCTTCCGGGGTGGCGAAACCGGGCTCCGGCTCGGGCGGCTCTGGCGGTGGGGGCGGCGGCTCCTCCTCCGGTGGGGGAGGTGGCGGTGGTTGGTAGGGGGTGAATAGCGGCCGACCGGCGGGCGTATGCCCAGGTGGTCGAACAACGCTACGCCACAGGTAGGATGAGCCGGCCAGGCCGCGGTCCTGACCGTAGGTGTGTTGCGGAGCTGGACCGAGTCCGGTAACCCTGGAGTCTTGGAGGTCGAACCATGGACAGAAGCTGGATGCCCACCGCCGCCGGGATACTCAACATCATCGCCGGAGTGCTGGCGCTGCTCGGGGCGCTGGCCCTGATCTTCACCGGAGCGGTCCTGATGGTCGTGCCCGAGATGGCCGAAGAGCCTGACGCCGAGCTGCCCCTGGCGCTGGTCGCCGGCCTGATCTGGGCCCTGGTGGCGCTCAGCCTGGTCGCCGGGCTGCTGTCGATCGTCGGCGGCATCGTCGCCCTGCGGCGCACCGGCTGGATCTGGCCGCTGGTCGGCGCCATCGCGGCGCTGTTCAGCGCCATGCCGATCGGCGTCTTGGCGCTGATCTTCGTGGTGCTGGCGGAGAAGGAGCTGCGCGGCGGCCGAGCGCCTGCTTGAATCCGCGGCAGCTAGCCTGACCTTCTCACCGATCGTCGTAGCGAAACGTCGTAGCTGCCTGAAGATGCGAGGCTTGCGACCGAGGGCACCGCAAGCGTGCTCGAAGCACGCTGAGGATGCAGAGGGATTCCGCCCCGCGGCGCCGGCGCATCTCGTCGGCGGCGGCGCGCAGGCGGCGGTCGGCGTAGCGGCGCAGCCGCCGCATGGCGCGGAAGCCGAGAGGCCAGCGGCGCTCGAGGGCGCGGCGGAACGGACGGCTGAACAGTCGCGGCTCCTCTGCGATGGCACCCAGCAACAGGCTGCGGCAGTTGCGCAGGATCAGGTCTCGCCGCGGAGCGTAGCGGCGACCACGGAAGCGATCGCTCTCTTCGACCACCCGGTGCATGAACCGGTAGAGCCGGGCGGCGAGCCGGTCGAGAGGCGGCGTGGTGGTCGAGAAGAGGGTCGCATGGCCGGCCCGCCGATCCGCGCGGGCGTCCTGGAGGTCGTCCAGCAGCTGCAGGAAGGTGCCGTAGCCGAAGCAGAAGTCGGCCTCGGCGGGCTCGAGCCGCCCGGTCACCAGATAGCCGTCGGCAAGCACCGAGGCGCCTCCCTTGGCGACGCTGATCGCCAGCAGCCGGTCGGGGTCGGGCAGCCCGGTCTGTTGGCGCAGGCTGTCGACCTGGCCGTTGTGGATGGCGCGCAGGCTGCCCCAGACGTCGGGGAAGGCGACGCGGGGGTACTGCTGCTCGATCTCCTCGAGCAGTCGCCAGATCCGCAGCTCGGTCGCGTCCGCCGGGGCGACGGCCTCACCGGCCAGCCGCCGGCCGAGCCGCCGGTTGAGCGCCCGCTTCTCGGCCATCGGCAGCTCCGGGTCATCGAGCACGTTGTCGGTGCACGGATAGAGCATGCTGTAGGCGAAGACCGCCGGCGTGAAGCTCACCTCGAGGTCGAGCAGCATTTGGATGCTGTTCATGATCCAGACGTTGCGTAGCGCCTGCATCAGATCGTCGGTGGGGATCGCCGGATCGAAGGCGCGCGCCGCGCGGCTGAAGCGGGCCGTTGTGTCGAAGAAGGCGTCGGCGAAGAAGAGCTGCCGGTAGCCGGCCGGCCAGCCGAGCCTCTCCTCGCCGAACCGGCTGACCATCGCCTGCAGGCCGTCGCGCCAGGACCGGCGCTCGGCCGGCGCTTGCGGGTAGCGGCGGATCTCCGCCGCCAGGCGGTCGATCAGGCCGCGGGTGGCGCGCGCGTTGCGCCACTGTCGATGGCGCGGCGTCGGCGGACCGACCCGCGGGGTCGTCTCATCGGTGCCCAGCCACAGCTCGCGGTGGCGGCCACAGAGCTCGTCGAACCGGTCCTGGAATATGGCCGCCGCCCCCGTTGCGGGGGCGGCGGCGAGCGGTAGTGCCATATCCGGGACTACGGAATGTCGATGGCGGCTGTTTCGCTTGCCGGCTGTCGCTCGCGACCGGCCTCAGATGAAGATGACCTGCGAGCCGGCGGCCATGTCCCAGAAGTCCATCACCGTCAGGACGCCCGAGATCTGCGGTACCAGGTTCTTTTCGGTCAGGCCGAACATGTCCATCGCCATGCGACAGGCGTAGAGCTGGGCGCCCGAGTCGCTCAAGATCTCCAGCATCTCGCGCACCGGCGGGATCTCCAGCTCGTCCATGCGCTTCTTCATGAACTTGCTGGTCAGCGCCTCCATGCCCGGCAGCCCGCCCAGCATGGTCGGGATCGGCATCGAGGGGTTGCCCACCGTCGGCGTGTGCAGGTGATCGAGGCGCTTCTCGGTGATGATGTCGAGGCCCCAGAAGGTGAAGAACAGGTTGGCCTCGATGCCGGTCATGCGAGCGCCGTTGGCCATGATGAGACCCGGGTAGGCCATGTCCAGGCTGCCCTTCGAGAGGATCAGGCTGACCGCCCGGATCGGCTCGGGCGCCGGGGTCTCGATCTGCGGTGGAGTGGTGGTGGTCGGTTCGGGCTCGGCGACTGCGGTCGTCATCTCGGTTTCTCCTCTGCGCTGCGCGTCCTAGATGCAGCCCTGTGGCTTGGGCAGGCCCGAGACCCGCGCGGCCAGCTTGCCGGGGCCCTTGGGGAACAGCTGATACAGCTCCTTCATGTTGATTCCCGAGAGCTTCGAGATGCGGCGCAGCCCGGGCGGCTGACCCTGCTCGGCGGCGTCCTGGCGGCAGAACTCGATCACCTGCCAGTGCTTCTCGGTCAGTGGGCCGATGCCGACCTCTGCGGCGATGGCCTCGGCGATCTCGCGCGTCCAGCTGTCACTCTGCAGCAGGAAGCCCTCGTCGTTGACTTCGACGCTGGTCCCGGCGTATTCGATTGCGGGCATGGTGCTTTCTCCTTCTCGCTCTTGGTTCGATCTCGCGCCTCGGGGTCAGGCGGCGAGGGGATTGTCGGCGTCGGGCAGCAGCCGCTTGCCGGCCATGGACATGTGATTGGGCACCGGGATCGGTCTTCCCGGCAGCAGCATGTTCCAGTAGACCCAGCGAAAGGCCAGCTTGCCCCAGTGGTTGCGGCGGCTCTCCTTGAGCAGTTGGAACGGTCCCACCACGGGGTAGGGGTAGACCCCCGGCAGCGGCTCCTGGTCGTAGTTGAAGTCGATCAGCATCGCCTTGCCGAAGCCGCTCTCGATAAAGCAGTTGGCGTGGCCGTCGAAGTCCTCGACCAGGCTCCTGCCGGCGATCGAGCGTTGCAGGTTCTCGACCAGCACTTCGCTCTGGAAATGGGCCACCGAGCCGGCCTTCGAGGTCGGCAGGTTGGTGGCGTCGCCGAGCACGAAGATGTCGTCGTGGCCCTGGGCCCGCAGCGTGGCGTTGTCGGTGGGCACGAAGGCCAGCTCGTCACCGAGGCCCGAGGCCTCGACGAACCGCGCGCCCATGTGGGTCGGGATGGTGATCAGGAGGTCGAACGGTACTTCGCGCTCGTCCCAGGACTTCAGCACCTTGTGCTCCGAGTCGACCTCGCCGGCGTTGAACTCGGCCTCGACCCGGATGCCCCTGTCGGTCAACATCGACCCCAGAGCCCGCGAAGCGATCGGCTTGGTGAACGCTCCGTCCAAGGGGGTCACATAGATCAACTCGACCTGGTCGCGGAGGCCGCGACCGGTGAAGTAGCTGTCGGCGAGGAAGGTGATCTCGAGCGGCGCGACCGGGCACTTGATCGGCATCTCGACGATGTTGACCACGACGCGGCCGCCTTCGAACGCCGCCAGGGCGTCGCGCAGCTTGGTGGCCCCTTCGAGGGTGTAGAAATCGAAGATCGCTCTCTGCCACTCGTCGCCCATCAGACCGGCGGTCTCGTCGGGCCGGATCTCGGCGCCGGAGGCGATCACCAGCAGGTCGTACTTCAGCTGGTCGCCGTTGTCGAGGGCGATCCGCTTCTTGTCGGTGTCCACCGACTCGACCCCGCGCTGCATCCAGCGCACGCCGCGAAAAGTGCGGCCGCGCGGCCGCAGCGCGCGTTCGGGCGTCTGCATGCCGAACGGCACGAAGATCAGGTCCGGCTGGAACAGGTGCTCGGGCTCCGGATCGATCACGGTCAACGACCAGTCGCGCGGTAGACGCCCACGCATCTGGTTCGCCACGGTGGTGCCGGCCGTGCCGGCACCGATCACGATGAGATGCTTCATTGCTTCACCCCCGTGCGCCGCTCTGTCTCGCGGCGCGGTTGCAGGACGATCATGGCTTGCGGCCGGGGCCGCGGCAATGTCCGGACGGGCGGCACGCCGCTGACCGCTCGGAGGGGCGGGCGGCGGACCTTTTGGGTAGGTGCGGCGACGCGCATACCCCTACGGGGTAGGGTATAAGGGCGGATCGATCGCGCCCTCAGTACCAATAGAGCGAGCCCGGGTAGCCCTGGAGGATGTGCATGTAGTTGGCCCGTTCGTAGGCCTCGGCATCGGGGCACCGCTCCAGGTTCATCGAGCCCCGCATCTGGGCCAGCGTCTCGTACTCGTGCTCGACCAGCCAGGCCTCGGTGTCGTCGCGCAGCGTCGTCAGGTGATCCGGGCCGTTGCGCAGCAGGGCCGAGACCACCTGGACGGCGGCGGCGCCGCACAGGGTCGCCTTGATCGCGTCGGTAGCGGTGTGCACGCCACCGGAGCAGGCCAGCGACAGCTCGAGTCGCGCCGACAGGATCGCCAGCCAGCGCAGGCGGAGCAGCAGCTCCGAGGAGTCGGACAGCTGCAGGGTGCGCACCGCCTCGAGCTCCTCCGGGTCGACATCGGCCTGGTAGAAGCGGTTGAACAGGACCAACCCGTCGACGCCGGCCTCTTCGAGACTGCGGGCGAAACTGGCCAGGGCCGTGTAGAACGGCGACAGCTTGATCGACAGGGGGATCTCCAGGCTTTCGCGCACGGCGCGCACCATGTCGAGGGTCTGCCGCTCGATCAGCTCGCCGCTCTCGTCGGGATCGGCCGCCAGCCGGTAGACGTTCAGCTCGAGGGCATCGGCGCCGGCCTCCTGGATCAGCCGCCCGTACTCCAGCCAGCCACCGAGAGTCGTGCCGTTGAGCGAAGCGATGACCGGTATCGCGACGGCCTCTTTGATGCGCGCCAGTTGCTCCAGGTACTCGCCCGGTCCGAGGTGGAAGGTCTCGGGGTCGGGCAGATAGGAGAGCGCCTCGGCGAAGGAGTCGGCCGGTGAGGCCATGTGCCAGTCCGTGGTGACCTGCTCCTGGACAAGCTGCTCCTCGAACAGCGAGCGCATGACGATCGCCGCGGCGCCGGCGTCTTCCAGCTTGCGCACCGTGTCCAGGTCGTCGGCCAGGGGCGAAGCGCCCGAGATGAACGGATGGGGCAGCTCCAGCCCCAGATAGGTCGTCGAGAGATCCATGACAGCTCTCCTACGTCACTGTTCTCCAGGCTCAGGCCGAGGTCCCGGCCGCTTCCTCGTCGTCCGCGGGGACCGCGATCCCGGCCAGCTGCTGGTAGATCGCGTAGGTGCGCTCGGCCTGCTGCTGACTGGCCGCCATCAGCCGCTTGTAACGCTCGGGGTCGCTGCGTTCGACCATGCGGAAGCGGGTCTCCTCGCGGAGGAAGTCGCGGACCGGCCGCTTGGGTGGCCGCGAATCGAGCTGCAGCGGCGCCTTGCCCTCGGCCAGCCGGCGCGGGTCGAAGCGGTAGAGCGGCCAGAGGCCGGACTCCACCAGCCGCTGCTGCTGCACGGCATTCTGCGACAGGTCATAGCCGTGGGCGATGCACGGGCTGTAGGCGATGATCAGCGATGGGCCGGGATAGGCCTCGGCCTCGCGGAACGCCTGCACCGTCTGGTTGATCTTGGCGCCGAACGCCACCTGGCCATCGCCTCGAGGCCCAGGTCCTTCTTGGGGATCTCCTTGCCGGCGATGGCGACCTTGGCGGCGGCGCCGAGCGGCGTCGCCTTGGACTGCTGGCCGCCGGTGTTGGAATAGACCTGGGTGTCGAGCACCAGGGCGTTGACGTTGCGGCGCAGCGACAGCACGTGGTCCAGGCCGCCGTAGCCGATGTCGTAGGCCCAGCCGTCGCCGCCCAGCAGCCAGACGCTCTTGGGCACCAGGTAGTCGGCCACCAGCGCCAGCCGGGCGGCGGCGGGGTCGTCCAGCTCCGCCAGCCGCTCCTTGAGGGCGGCGACCCGCTCGCGCTGTGCGGCGAGGTCGGCATAGCCGCCCCGCTCGGCGGCCAGCAGCTCGGCCACCAGGCCGTCGGTGATCTTGCCGCCCAGCGACCGCAGCAGCTCGCGGGCCTGATCCTCCAGGCTGTCGATCGCCAGGCGGAAACCGAAGCCGAACTCCGCGTTGTCCTCGAACAGCGAGTTGGACCAGGTCGGGCCGCGGCCGTTGCAGTCCTGGGTGTAGGGCGTCGTCGGCAGGTTGCCGCCGTAGATCGACGAGCAGCCGGTGGCGTTGGCGATCAGCAGCCGATCGCCGAACAGCTGGCTCATCAGCTTGACGTAGGGCGTCTCGCCGCAGCCGGCGCAGGCGCCCGAGTACTCGAACAGCGGCTCGAGGAACTGCGAGCTCTTGGCGTCGAAGCGCTGGATGCGCTCGGGATCGAGCTCGGGCAGGTCGAGGAAGAAGTCGTAGCTCTGCCGTTCCACCTCGCGGTGCTCGAGGTACGGCGCCATGTTGATCGCCTTGTGGCGCGGGTTGGACTTGTCCTTGGCCGGGCAGACCTCGACGCACAGGCGGCAGCCGGTGCAGTCGTCCGGCGCCACCTGGATCGAGTAGGTCAGGCCGGCGAAGTCCTTGGCCTTGTAGTCCTGGCTGCGGAAGCCCTGCGGCGCGCCCTCCAGAGCCGCCGGCTCGTACACCTTGGCGCGGATCGCCGCGTGCGGGCAGACGAAGGCGCACTGGTTGCACTGGATGCAGATCTCGGGCTCCCAGATCGGGATCGTCGCGGCGATGGCGCGCTTCTCCCACTGGCTGGTGGCGGTGGGCCACGTGCCGTCGGGCGGGAAGGCGCTCACCGGCAGCAGGTCGCCGTTGCCGGCTAGCATCACGCCCGTCACCTTCTGCACGAAATCGGGCGCCTCCGCGGCCACGATCGGCGGCCGTCGGCGCTCGGCGCTGGCCGCGGCCGGTATCTCCACCCGGTGCAGGTTGGCGAGCGCCGCGTCTACCGCCTTGAAGTTCTTCTCCACCAGCGCCTTGCCGCGCCGGCCGTAGGTCTTCTCGATCGCCGTCTTGATCCGGTCGATCGCTTCGTCGCGCGGCAGCACCCCGGACAGGGCAAAGAAACAGGTCTGCATGATGGTGTTGATTCGGCCGCCCATGCCGGCCTCTCGGGCCACCTTGTAGCCGTCGATCGTCCACACTTCCAGCTGCTTGTCGACGATGGTCTCCTGGACCTCGCGCGGCAGGTGCTGCCAGAGGTCGTCCGGGCCGTAGGGAGCATTGAGCAGGAAGGTGGCGCCCGGCCGGGCCAGCTCGAGCATCTCGAAGCGATCGACGAACTGGAACTGGTGACAGCCGACGAAGCCCGCGTCACCGATGAGGTAGGTCGAGCGGATCGGATCGGCGCCGAAGCGCAGGTGGGAGACGGTGACCGCGCCGGCCTTCTTCGAGTCGTAGACGAAGTAGCCCTGCACCTCGAGATCGGTCGACTCGCCGATGATCTTGATCGAGTTCTTGTTGGCCGACACGGTGCCGTCGGAGCCGAGACCGTAGAAGACCGCGCGCACCCGATCGTCCGGCTCCACCGGGAAGGGCTCGCCCAGCGGCAGCGAGTGGTGGGTGACGTCGTCGACGATGCCGACGGTGAAGCCGTCGCGGGGCTCGTCCGCGGCCAGGTTGTCGAAGACGGCGCGAACGCAGCGGGGGTCGAACTCCTTGGACGACAGGCCGTAGCGTCCGGCGACGATCGCCGGCGCCTGGCGCCCCTGCATCAGGCCGGTGGTGGCGGCGCGGTTGAGCGCCGCGACCACGTCCAGGTAGAGCGGGTCGCCGATGGCGCCCGGCTCCTTGGTGCGGTCGAGCACGGCCAGCCGGCGGGTGGTCGCCGGCAGGGCCGCGACGAAGCGATCCACGGCGAACGGCCGGTAGAGGCGGACCCGGAGGAGGCCGACCTTCTCGCCGCGCGCCGCCAGGTGGTCGACCACCTCGTGCATGGTCTCGGCGCCCGAGCCCATCAGCACGACCACGCTCTCGGCCTGGGGATGGCCGTGGTAGTCGAACAGGCCGTATCGCCGGCCGGTTCGTGCGGCGAGACGGTCCATGACGCTCTCGACGATGCCCGGGCAGTCGTCGTAGAACGGATTCGAGGCTTCACGCGCTTGGAAGAAGGTGTCGGGGTTCTGCGCCGTGCCCCGCAGCACCGGCCGGTCCGGCGTCATGGCGCGTTGACGGTGGGCGGTGATAGCCGCCTCATCGATCACTGCCCGCAGGTCGTCGTCGCTCAGCTGGCGGATCTTGGCCACCTCGTGGGAGGTGCGGAAGCCGTCGAAGAAGTGCAGGAACGGCACTCGCGACTCGAGGCTCGCCACCTGGCTGACCAGGGCCAGGTCGTGCACCTCCTGGACCGAGCCGGAGGCCAGCATGGCGAAGCCGGTCTGTCGCGCCGCCATGACGTCCGAGTGGTCGCCAAAGATGGACAGGGCGTGCGTCGCCAGCGTGCGCGCCGAGACGTGCAGGGTGAACGGGGTCAGCTCGCCGGCGATCTTGTACATATTGGGGATCATCAGCAGCAGACCCTGCGACGCGGTGAAGGTCGTCGACAGCGAGCCGGCCTGCAGCGCGCCGTGGACCGCACCGGCGGCGCCGCCCTCCGACTGCATCTCCACCACCGTCGGTACCTGGCTCCACAGATTGGGCCGGCCTTCGACCGCCCAGGCGTCGGCCAGCTCCCCCATGGGCGATGCCGGGGTGATCGGGTAGATGGCGATGACCTCGTTGGTGCGGTAGGCGACCGACGCCGCAGCCTCGTTGCCATCCACCGTGAATGTGGTCGTCTCGGACATTTGTCGATACCTCCCCCCTACACGGGCAAGCTCATCGTAGGCAGCCGGCACCGATGCCGTCGCCACCCTTATGGGGTGGCAGCGCGCACTAACGCGTCGCCGCCATCGGCCACCCAGGAGGGTGGGCGCACGACAGCTTGTCGGCTGTCCTGTCCCGTCAACCTGGCCTGCCCCCTGTCGCGGCCTATACTGAGCGCCGTGAGCCGGCTGTCGAGCATCTGGTCATCTGGGTTGCCGCCTCTGGCTCTGGCGGTCGGCGTGGTGCTGATCGCAGTCATTTCGGCGCTCGAGAGCGGCTTGAGCCCGCGGCAGACGGTCGCTGGCGGCGCGCTGTTGATGGTGCTGCTGGCCGTCGCGGCGGTGGCATCACGGCAGCGTGGATCGAGCTCCCCAGGGCGAGCGGCCAACGAGACCGGGACGGGAGCCGAGCCAGCGGGCGAGGACGCCGGCACCCATCTTCGGTCGCTGGACCGCCTCGCCGGCCGGCTGGCCGCTGCCGAGCGGCCAGGCCTGCATGATCCGCTGACCCGTCTGCCAGGCCGTACCCTGCTGCGGGAGCTGCTGCAGAAACAGGTTGCCCAGGCGCGCCGCGCCGGTGAGCTGATCGGCGTCATCCTGTGCGATATCGATGATCTCCGGGCGATCAACGAGAGCTTTGGCCACCGCTCCGGCGATCGTCTGCTGCAGGAGGTGGCGCGGCGTCTGTCCACCGACATCCGCGAGGCCGACTCCGTAGCCCGATCCGGCGAGGACGAGTTCACCCTAGTCGTCGGCCGGGCGGAAACGGCGGCCGACATCCGGGGGGTGGTCGACCGGCTCATGGCCGGCATCCGCGTGCCGTTCGAGGTGGATGGCCGGGAGATGCTGATCTCCGTCAGTGTCGGGGTCAGTGTGTTCCCAGACGATGCCGAGCAGACCGAGCAGCTCCTCGACAACGCCTCGACAGCGCTGTCGGCGGCCCGGTCCCAGGGTGGCAACAGCAGGCGCTTCTTCTCGGCCGAGATGGGCGTCGGGCGACGGCGGCGCGGCGCGCTCGGGCAGGCGCTACGGCTCGCCCTGCTGCAGCAGGAGCTTCGCCTGTACTTCCAACCCCAGGTCTCGCTGGCCGATGGCCGGATCGTCGGCATGGAGGCGCTGGTGCGCTGGCCGCATCCGGAGCGCGGCGTGATCTCCGCCGGGCTCTTCATCCCAGCGGCTGAAGAGACCGGCCTGATGCCCGAGCTGGGGCGCTGGCTGATCGATGAGGTCTGCCGTCAGAACGCGGCCTGGCACGATTCCGGGCTGGCACGGTTGCCGGTGTCGGTGAACGTCTCGGGGCGGCAGTTCCAGGGCGACGAGGATCTGGCGCTGGCGGTCGAAGAGGCGCTCGGCAGCAGTGGTCTGGCCGCCGGGCAGCTGCATCTCGAGATCACCGAGTCCATCGCCCTGGAGGACTTCGAGCGCATCTCCGAGGCGCTTTTCCGGCTGCAGGGGAGAGGCGTCAAGATCCATCTGGACGACTTCGGTACCGGCTTCTCGTCGCTCACCTACCTGCTGCGGTTTCCCGTCGACGTGCTCAAGATCGACCGCTCCTTCGTCGCCGGTGTGCCGGCGAGCCGCCACAGTGCGATGATCGTGCGCGCCACGCTGTCGCTGGCCAGAAGCCTCGACCTGGGGGTGATCGCCGAAGGTGTCGAGGAGCCCGGCCAGCTCCGCTTCCTGCGCTCGGAGGGCTGTGAAGCGGTGCAGGGCTACCTCGTCGGCCGGCCGATGCCGGTGGACGAGTTCGAGACGCTGCTGGAGCGCGGCCGGATCGATCTGGCAGCGCTGATCGGCGACACCGATTCGTAGCCGGCCACCCTCGGGGGTGGGCCGCTCGCCACCCGATCAACTCTGGCGCCGTGTCGGCGGCCTCGGCAGACTGACCTGGGGATCCCGCTGGCGATCCCCAAGGAAGAGAATCGGAGGTCGAGATGACCGGCAGAGGATCGGGCAAGAGTCCACCCGGGCGGCAGCGACCCGAGTCGCTGATGATGAGCTGGGGCTACCGCCCCGAGCTGTCGGAGGGCGCGGTGAAGCCGCCCGTCTTCCTGACCTCCACGTTCGCCTTCCGCAGCGCCGAGGAGGGCAAGGCGTTCTTTGCCGAAGCCTACGGCCTGGCGCCGCACGACCCCAAGCGGCACATGGGGCTTATCTACAGCCGCCTCAACAACCCGGACCTGGAGATTCTCGAGGACCGGCTCAATCTGTGGGACGGCGCCGAAGCGAGCGCCGTCTTCTCGTCGGGCATGGCCGCCATATCGACTTCGCTGCTCGCCCTGGTGCCCCTGGGCGGTGTCGTGCTGTTCGCCCGCCCGGTCTATGGCGGTACCGACTATCTGCTGGAACATCTGCTGCCCGACCTGGGCATGTCGACCCGTGAGTTCGCGGCCGGCGCCGACGCCGCCACCGTCGACGAGCTCTGCCGTCGCCTGGCGGGCAGCGGTTCGCCCTGCAAGATGATCTTCCTCGAGACGCCGGCCAACCCGACGATGACCCTGACCGACATCGAGGCGGTGGCCGAAGTGGCCCACCGCCACGACGCGCTGTGCGTTGTGGACAACACGCTGCTGGGGCCGCTCTACCAGCAGCCGCTGGGCCTCGGGGCCGACCTGGTGGTCTATTCGGCGACCAAGTACCTGGGCGGCCACAGCGACCTGGTGGCGGGAACCGCGCTCGGCTCTCGCGAGCTGATCGAACGGGTCAAGCTCTACCGCACGATCCTCGGCACGATGCTGGATCCTCACTCGGCCTGGCTGCTGCTGCGCTCGCTGGAGACCGCCAAGCTGCGCATCACCTGCGCGCGCAAGAATGCCCAACGGGTCGCCGCCTGGCTGGCGCAGCACCCGCGGGTCTCCCGGGTGCGCTTTCCCGGTCTGCTCACTGACGCCGCGCAGCGGCGGATCTACGAGCGCCAGTGCAGTGGTCCGGGAGCGCTGATCTCGTTCGAGCTGGCCGACGCCGGCGAGAAGGAGGCGTTTCGCTTCCTCAACTCGGTGCGGCTCATCAAGCTGGCGGTCAGCCTGGGCGGCACCGAGTCGCTGGTCGAGCACCCCGCCACCATGACCCACGCCGACGTGCCGGTGGACGAGCAGCGGGCAATCGGCATCACGCCGTCGCTGGTCCGACTCTCGGTGGGCATCGAACATCCGCAAGATCTCATCGATGACCTCGATCAGGCGTTGGCCTGTCTCGGCGATCGCCAGGCGGCGGCTGCCGGGCCGCCGCCGGTGAACAGGGGGGTTTGAGCATGGAAGGCATACGCACGATTCTCTGTCCGGTCGACTTCACTTCCGTCAGCGAGACCACGGTTCACCTGGCGGCGCAGCTCTGCCTCCAGATGAAGGCCAGGCTGATCCTGCACCATAACCTGGGAGTCCGGCCGCCCGGCTTTCTGTCGGTCAACTGGATGGTCTCGGAAGAGACCGGGGAGCGCGAGGAGAAGAAGGAGAGCGAGGTGCCCGAGCGTCTCGAGAAGCTCTTTGCCCAGCTGCCCGAGGGTGTCGAGTACGAAGCCAGGGTGACCCGGGCGCCCCTCGACATGGCGGTGCTCGAGGTCGCCAAGGTGCTGCCCGCCGACCTGATCGTCATGGGCAGCCACGGCTGGAGCACCCCGGCCCATCGCTCGCTGACCGAGAACGTGATCCTCAAGGCGCCGTGCACGGTGATGACCACCGGGGCGAAATGCGGTGGCCCCGAGACCTGGTTCAAGCCCCGACCCCAGCGGCCGGAGGATCTCAACGTGCTGTTGCCGGTCGACTTCTCTCGCCGGAGCGAGATCCAGGCCGGCTTTGCCTTCGAGCTGATGCACTGGATGCCGCACCGTCTGCTGCTGCTCCATGTGCTGCCGGAGGGGTCGTCGTCGGCGGCGCAGCAGGAGACCGAAGAGCGGTTGCGTGCCCTGGTGCCGGAGGCCCTGCGAGAGCGCGTGCGGCCGATCGTCAAGACCGGTTCGCCGTCGGCGGCCATCGTCGAGACGGCGCGGCAGGAGGAAGCGCTGTTCGTGCTCCTGGCGGCCCATCGCAAGGGGCCGCTGCGGCGCCTGCTGTTCGGCACGGCGACGGTGGAGGTGCTCCATGACAGCCCCTGCCCGGTCTGGTTCGTGCCCGAGGGCTGGCGGCCGAGCCCGGGCGGAGCGCCAGGTACGGCGAACTGAGGCGGGCTCGGAGCGACGCGATGGCCGTGCGGTGGGATCAAGCGCAAAGGCGGGCGGTCAAGCACTGGCAGCAAGTCGTCGACGGAATCGGCCGGCGCGATCCCCTGGCAGTGGTCTCCGAGATCAACGAGCTGAGCGCGCTGTGCGAGATGGCGCGCGAGGACGCCGGAGGCGAGGCCGGGCGCTGCGCCCACTGCGTGGTCTTCGCGGATGCCGGTCAATGCGTCGACACCCGCCTGGACATCACCGCGCTGCTGCTCGACGGTCAGCTGGACGGGGCCAGGACCGCCGGCGAGACGGTCGTGCGGCGGATCGCCGCCGCAAGCCCACCGGAGCTGCTGTAGACCGGGCGGGTCGCGATGCACGAATACTCCATAGTCCAGTCCCTGCTGGACCGGGTCGAAGCGGAGGCGGCCGCCCGCGGCGCCACGGTCGTGCACCGGCTGCGACTCCAGATCGGCGAGATGTCCGGCGTCGAGACCGCGCTCCTGCGCTCGGCTTACGAGACCTTCACGGATCGCTCGATCTGCGCCGGGGCCGACCTCGAGATCGTGCCCGTGGCGGTCCGGTGGGGTTGCCCCGCTTGCGGTACCGATCTGCCGTCGGGCAGTGCGCTACGCTGTGGCGACTGCGGCGGCCCGGCCCGGCTGACCGCCGGAGACGAGATCGTCCTGGAACGGATCGAGATGGAGGTGCCCGATGTGTGAGACCTGTGGCTGCGGCGACCCCGATGTGGTGCCGGTGGAGGTCAGGGAGAGCCTGCTGGCCGGTAACGACCGCACCGCCGATCACAATCGACAGCACTTCGCCGCGCAGGGCGTGATGGCGATCAACCTGATGGGCTCGCCGGGCTCGGGCAAGACCGCGCTGCTCGAGGCCACGGCCGCCAGGCTGGATGGCCGCCAGCGGCTGGCGGCGCTGTCCGGAGATCTGGCCACCGATCGAGACGCCGCGCGCCTCGCCAGGGCGGGTATCCCGTCGCTCTCCATTACCACCGGCTCGGCCTGCCATCTGGACGCCAGGCTGGTGCACGAGGCGCTGCACGAGCTGCCCTGGCAGGAGGCGCGCTGGCTGTTCATCGAGAACGTCGGCAACCTGGTCTGCCCGGCGATCTACGATCTGGGTCAGGAGGCCAACGTGGTGGCTCTGTCGGTGACCGAGGGCGAGGACAAGCCGCTCAAGTACCCGGTCATGTTCCACAAGGCCGACCTGGTGGTGCTCACCAAGGTGGATCTGCTGCCCCATCTGCCGGGCGTCGAGATCGAGGTGATCGAGGACGCCCTGGCCCGGACAATGCCGGAGCCGCGGGTGATCCGGGCCTCGGCGGTGACCGGAGAGGGGATCGATGAATGGCTGCGGTGGCTCGAGGGGCGGCAGGCGGACTCGACCGCGGTGGCCGCGTCCGGGGAGGTAGTGGCGGGCGGCTAGCCCGCCAGCGCACAGGAAGGGGAAGGCCGGGAAAGGCCAATCAGGCGTGGACCACGAGCTGAGCCTGCTGCTGGCGACCGCCGGATCCGTCGGGCTGATCCACGCCCTGGCCGGACCGGACCACTACCTGCCGTTCATCGCCCTGGCCAAGGCCCGGAGCTGGTCGATGGGCAAGACCGCGCGGGTGACGCTGTTGTGCGGCGCCGGGCACGTGCTGGGCTCGCTGGTCGTCGGCGGGCTCGGCATCGCCCTGGGCTGGAGCCTGGGAGGCATGGAGGCGCTGCAGGCGGTGCGCGGCGACCTGGCGGCCTGGCTGCTCCTCGGGTTCGGTCTCGCCTACACTGCCTGGGGTGTCCGCCAGGCGATGCGCGATCGGCCCCACAGGCACTGGCACACCCACCCCGACGGCACGGTCCACGAGCACACCCACGTGCACCGCGCCGAGCACGGCCATCCGCACGAGGCCGCCGCCGGCCGGCGCATCACCCCCTGGGTGCTCTTCCTGATCCTGGTCCTGGGCCCCTGCGAGGCCCTGATCCCCCTCCTCATGGTGCCGGCGGCGCAGGGCTCCTGGTCGGGCGTCGCCCTGGTGGCGGCGGTCTTCGCCCTGGCCACCCTGGCCGCCATGCTGGCAGCGGTCGCAGTGGGCAGCCTGGGGCTGGCCCGGGTGGATTTCCAGCCCGCGGCGCGCCATGCTCACGCCCTGGCGGGCCTCACCATGATCGCCTGCGGCGCGGCGATCTGGCTGGGGCTCTAGCCCGGCCTTCTCACCAGCTCATCGCTCCGCGTCCTCAGGCCGGGTCGCTCGAGGTCGGCTCTCCGTCTGCGGCCGGCACCCGCCGAAACAGCCGCACGACCGTGACCAGAGCGGCGAAGCAGAGCGCCGAGCCGAGCAGGAACGGCGCCCCTGGCAGCTGCAGGACTGCCCCCGCCGACGTGAAATAGCTGAACAGCCCGGCGGTGAACACCAGCGGCGCCACGATCGCCGTCAGGCTCATCAGCGACGTCAGCGCTCCCTGCACCTTGCCCTGGTCCGACGGGCTGACCGAGCCCGCCACCATGCTCTGGATCGCCGGGCCGGCGAGGCCGGCGAGCGAGCCGAAGACGATGATGACCAGCACCATCCACCCCTCGGTCGCCAGGCCGTAGCCGAGAAACGCCAGGATCGACAGCATCAGCCCGAACCGCACGCAGGCTCTCTCGCCGAACCGCTTGATGGCCGGCCGCACCAGACCCCCCTGCACCAGCGCCGCCATCAGCCCGACCAGGGCCAGCGCCAGGCCGTTGGCGCGCTCGTCCCAGCCGTAGCGATGGCCGGTGTAGAGCACCCAGACGTTCTCGAGACCCCGTTGGGCCAGGGCGACGAAGACAAAGACCGTTGCCAGGCCGGCGACCAGGGGATAGGTCCTGAGATAGCGGATGGAGCCCCAGGGGCTCGCTTTGCGCCAGGCCAGGGGGGAGCGGTGCTCGGGCGCCAGCGATTCCGGCAGGATGAAGAACCCGTAGAGCCAGTTGAGCAGGGCGAGGCCCGCGGCGACGAAGAACGGCAGTCGCAGATGGATACCGCCCAGAACGCCGCCCAGGGCCGGCCCGATGATGAACCCGAGGCCGAACACCACCCCGATCAGGCCGTAGTTGCGCGCCCGGTTCTCGGGCTCGCTGACGTCGGCGATGTAGGCGTTCGCGGTGGTGAAGCTCGCCCCCATGATGCCCGCCAGGACCCGACCGGCGAACAGCCAGGCGATGGTCGGCGCAAAGCCCTGGATAAGGTAGTCGATGCCCAACCCGAAAAGCGAGATGAGGATGATCGGCCGGCGCCCGAAGCGATCGGACAGCGCGCCCAGGATCGGCGAACAGAGAAACTGCATCGCCGCGTAGGAAGCGGCGATGACCCCGACGTAGCGCCCGGCGGCCGCTGTGCTGCCGCCCGCCATCTGCTTGATCAGCTCGGGCAGGACGGGGATGACGATCCCGATGCCCAGGACGTCGATGAACAGGGTGATGAGGATAAAGACCATCGCCGCGCGGTGGCGCGGCCTGCCCTGGGCGGCGGCGTTCTTCGCTGGCATGCGGGCCCGAGGTTACCGAAGACGGAGCGGAGCGGTTGGTGGCTCGCGCCCCAGTGAGCTCCGCGCCGCAGCCCGACTCAGAGGTCGGCAAAGGCCAGCTGCGAGATCCTCTGGAAGTGTCCGCGGTTCCGGAGCCATCGCCCACCCAAGCGGGTGGTCTCATCCGCCAGGCACGCTGGTAACGTGCGCTCGCTTCGAGCAAGAGCCTACCTGAAGGGGGCCGGTGGGATGACTCGCAACCCTCAAACAGGGAGGTCTACCATGCGGACTTCGGGCCGGTGGCCTGTCCTATTCCTGCTCGCCATGGTGACCGCGGCAAGCGCGGTGCACGCTGTCATCACGCCGATCACGATAGGCGATTTCAACAACCCCATAGTGCTCGACTTCGAGTCGGTGCCGTTGGGGGACATCTCGGGGACCGACCCGGCGTTCACCGGCTTTGGGATCAGCCTGGTCACGGGAACCGGTTCCGACTCGGATCCCATCTGGGGCGACATCGGACCGGATACGGGGAGAGCGCTCTTCGTTCGCGAAGACGGTACAGGACAGCTGTTCATCTCGCAGTTCGGCGCTGGCGACAGACCAGCTGAGGACAGCGTCACCTTCTCGATCGAGCTCGCCGAGTCTCATGTTCGATTTGGTGTCTCATTGGCTTCTCTGCGCATCGGCGACCCGACGGACCTGACGTTCTTCGACGGCCCCACAGTCGTCGGCACGATCACGGTGACTCGACCCGACGCTTCAGAACCGATCTTCTACTTCGAGAGCGACGTGGTGTTCGATGAGGTCCTGATCGAGCACCCGGTAGGCAATCAGATCCTGGGCCTCGATAACATCACCCTGGATCAGTCGAGCGTCCCGGCACTCGGGCCCTTGCCAATGGGTGGCCTGACCCTGCTGCTGGTGCTCCTAGGGCTCGGAGCACTCAGGCTTGCCGGCCGGGGGATCCCATTCGGAGACCGGTGACGGGGGAAAAGCGTCTCCGGATGTCTGGGTCGCGCCAAGTGGGCGGCACGTCGAAAGCTCCACCCCTGCTCCCGCATGAGGTCGAGGAGGCCGACGAACGGCACGCCGTAGTGCCTGCACACGAACGGTATCGTCGGCCGGTTTGCCTGGCGAAGCGGTTGGCACCCAATCGGGAGATGGTGAAGGGGTCGCCGTCACCGTTCCCGAAGACGCAGTGCACGTCACCGCCAAGAGCCCCAAGTACTCGCGCTGGTATTGGCGAACAGAAGTCGCCGCAGAAGATCAGGGTGGAGATCCCTCGATCTGAGTAGAGCTTCAGAGCCTTGTCGAGATTCTCGAGATTGTCGTGGATATCAGAGAGCACACCAATCTTCATTGTCCTTCTCCCGGTTGTTGGCGGTTCCCAGACGGCGGTCGACCTG
>CALZJC010000074.1:30115-33452 GCA_945787525.1 Thermoanaerobaculia bacterium
TCCTTCTCCCGGTTGTTGGCGGTTCCCAGACGGCGGTCGACCTGATGCTGCAACGGAGCGGCCGCCTGACCACGCTGAGGATGCCCGACTGGAGCGCAACGCCGCAGATTCAGGCAGATGCGGCGTTTCGTAGAGGATTGGTGAGAAGGTCAGGCTAGGTCGCCGAGGGTCCGAATGACCGCTCGAACAGCTCACGGATCGCCGCCCGGCCCGCGTCCGTCAGGTTACGCGTGCCGGTGGCGGAGAAGGGACCTTCGGGGAGCGTCGGCTCGCTCTCCTGCCAGCGGCCTTCGGTCCAGGTGTACCAGCGCTCCTTGTCCTGGTCGAAGACGCTCACCTTGCGGCTGAAGAACTTGGCCAACTCGACGCCCCAGCCGGTGCCGCCCTTGACGTGGTCGTCGGGCAAGATCTGGCCGACCGCGAACAACTCGTGGCCGCTGGTGACCACGTGGAACATCGATTGGATGACCCGTCGGATGCCCTGGCCGGTGTGGAAGCGCCGGCCGAGGTTGGCGTAGACGAAGTCCATGCTGACGTCGCCGCGGGCCAGGTCCTCGGCGTCGAGCATTCGGACCTCGCCGGAATGCTCCATCAGGTGTCCCTCGAAGGAGAAGGTCGTCTCGGGGATGTTCCAACTCTCGGCGTTGCGGCCGAACTCGGCTTCGGCGCCCTTGTGGCCGCCGCTGTATAGACGGGTGCTCTGTGGATGCATGGTCTCTTTTCCTATTCGTGTCGCCCCGGGAAGGGGCGGACCGGTTTGGGGGAGTTGCCGCGCGGAACCGGCGGCAGCCGCCATCTTGGCAGAAAGCGGAGCCGTTGACGAGCCCCAACTGGGGAACGCGCGATCTTGCGACCAGGCGCTCTTTGCTTGGCGGTCTCCGAAACGGGTGGAACCTCTCTTAGGGAACCTCTCTTAGGGGCTTCGCTCCCTGGCACTGCTGCGGCCGCGTTCGAGGTGCACTACGATCTCCCCATGCCGGAGCTCGACGATCCTCGGCCAGACTTCAAATGGCCGATTTCAGCCTCGCGGCGAATTGCGGCCCCTGCAGACAAGGTCTGGAAAGTCATTGCAACGCCGGGGAATCTCGAGCCGTGCCATCCCTTCTGCGCCAAGAACCCCGTCTTCGAGTGGCCTGGAAGCGAGTCCCGGGACGAGATCCACTACCTTGGCGGCCGGGTATTCGAACGCCGTTTCTGTCGCTGGCTCGAGGGCGTTGGCTATGACCTCGAGATCGGCAGGCCTGGCGGCAGGACCTCCTTCGTGTTGTGGCGCGTACTGCCCGCCGGGGCACAAAGCTGCCAGCTCGGGATCACCGTCTACCCGTCTGTCTTGCAGAATGTCCCGGTTGCGGTCCGTTGGCTGCCGCATGCCTTGTACTTGCGGCCCATGCTGAGAAAGTACTTGTCCTCGGTTTTGCGGGGTTTCGAGTGGTTCGTGACCCGCGACGAGCCCGTTCCCCGGAACCACTTTGGTCGACACCCGTGGTTCTCAGGCCGCGGGTGACTCATCGGCTACCTGCAGATCGAACGCCCCGGGGAGCGCCAGTCGTACTCCTTCGGCGTCTTCGGGGAGTTCGTCAAGGCGGAGTGACTCGCCTGGCCCCGCCGAGTTGATGAGGGCGCTCTAGGATAGGGGGATGCCCGGGTCGACACCATCGTCATGCCCGACGGGTCCCTGAAGAAGAGCGTCAGCCTGCTCGCCAGACGCTCGGCCGACCGTGAGTAGGTCGTCGACGACGTCATGGGAAACGGCCGCCATCGCGAGGCATGTGGAAGGGAGGCAGGGACGGCGGCCAAGGGGAGTCAACCGCTGACCTGCTGATTACGAAACAGCAGATCAGCCTGCCACTGTGGCTGTTACCTGCCGGCACCGACGGCTTCGATCCCGTCTTCGCCCCGAGGGGCTTCGATGATCGCCCCGCCGAACCCGGTCGTGCGGCGGCGCGCGTAGCGCGCGTCCATGACGTGGATCGGTTCGCGTGGCCCCGCCGGCGCAGCCTCGATCCAGGGAAAGCGCACCCAGCGCAGGAAGCCCGGGATCTGCTCGCCGCCCCGGGCCTCGAGCCAGGCGCGACGCGCCGCGGTCAGGCGCGCCGAGCTCAGCGACAGCTCGCCGCCGCGGCGCCAGTCGAAGCTGCCGAATCGGTAGCGGCTTTCGCCGTCCAGGTAGACCACGTCCCAGCGCCGAGGGTCGACCGGCTGCGGAGCGACCATCAGCTCATCGGCCGCCCGGCCGGGCTCGGCCGGGAGCGCTGCCCGCACCCGCTCCTCGGTCAGTCCCTGGAGCCAGATCATGCCGGCGATGTAGCCGGCGGCCAGCGCCAGGCCGAGGGCGGGCAGGGCGCGGGCGGCACGGCCGAGCGGCGGTAGGCGGGCGATGAGCGCCGCGCCGAGCAGCGCGGCGACGACCGCCACGACGACCAGGTAATCGGGGGCGCGGATCGCCACCACCAGCAGCAGCAGCCCGGTCACCGTGGCCAGGGCGATCGCCAAGCGCCGGGTTGGCCGGCGGGGCAGGAGCCAGCATCCACCGAGCGCCAGCCAGAGCCAGGGGTCCATGATGAACACCGAGTCGCCGTAGCTCCAGGCGTCGCGGAACGGCATCCACCAGCGCGTGCCGTAGGTGTTGAGCCAGTCGAGCGCCGGGTGGGTGAGGACGGCGAGATAGCTGAGCGCCGTCAGCCGGACGCCGGAGACCCGGGAGCCCTCCGGCTCGGGCCGCCGCCGGCTCCACAGCCAGAGCGCCGCGGCGAGGAGGGCGGGGAGAACCACCAGCGCCGGCACGCCGTGGGTCCAGCCGCGGCGGAAACCGAGGGCGGCGTCAGCGCCGCGCAGGTACGACAGCACGTCGACGTCGGGCAGGTTGGCGCCGATCACCAGCGCCGGCGTGGCGAGCCGGGTGGTGCGACCGAGGCGGGTCGACGCCAGTGAGGCGCCCACCAGGGTGTGGGTCAGGGGGTCCATGGTCCGGACGCGGGATCATACCCGCGCCTGGCGGCCGGCCCCGCGGGGGCGGCTGGGGCGCATCCGCGGCAGCCGCCCGACTTGCCGCCGTTGGAGGGTGCGCTGCGGTTGTAAGCTCGGAACATGAGCGCCAAGCTGGAGACCGAGAGCCTGCTCCTCCACCCGATGGCCAGCCGTCACCTGTCGCAGACTCTCGACATCTGGACGCAGCCCGAGGTCCGCCGCCACCTGTGGGGCGACAAGGTGATCGGCGAGGAGAGGGCGGCCCTGGAGATCGCTCGGAGCCAGGACAGCTTCCGCAGCTCCGGCTTTGGCCATTGGGTCGTGCGGCGGCGCCAGAAGAGGCGGGTGATCGGCAGCTGCGGACTGCTGC
>CALZJC010000075.1 GCA_945787525.1 Thermoanaerobaculia bacterium
GTCCTTTGCGGATATCACCGTGCCACCCGCCACGTACCAGATCAGCAATCGCCAGAGCGGAGATGGCGATCGCACTGATGCCTTGCTCGGGCGCTCCGCCCGCATGGCTCGCCAAACCGCGAATGGTGATCCGCATGTCGGTGGTCGAAGGCATGTCCCACAGCGAGATCGCCCGGGCCACCGGCATAGCCATCGGCACCGTCAAGTCGCACATCTTCCGCGGCCTGGCCAAGGTGCGGGCGAGGTTGGCCGAGACGCAGGCCGCCATCGAAGGGAGCCCGTCGTGAGCCGGGAGCGCGCCGACGAGCTGCTGGCTTTCCGCGCCGTCGAGGGCCTGGCGAGGGCGGAAGAGCAGGAGCTGTCGGCCCTGCTGGCCGAGGCCCCGCAGCTCGACGACGGTGGTTTCGAGACCGCCGCCGCGGCCTGCCATCTGGCGCTGCTCGGGCCGGAAGAGCCGCTGCCCGAGAACGTGCGCCGGCGCCTCGAGCGCGCAGCGGCGATCTTCCGGGGCACGGTGCTGCCGATGCCCGGCCGGCACTCGACCGCGACGCCCGCCCAGCAGGCGCCACCGGCGGCGCAGCGCGCCTGGGGCGGCTGGCTGGCCGCAGCCGCCTGTCTGCTGCTGGCGCTGGTCGGCTGGTGGCCGCGGCTCGCGGCGCCGCCCGCCGTCACCGAGACGCCGCAGATCGCGGTACAGGCACCACCTGCCCCCGACCAGGCGCCCGACGCCCTCGACCTGCCCTGGCAGGCCACCGAGGACGCGGCCGCCGCCGGCGCCGCCGGCACGGTGGTCTGGAGCTCGGCGCAGCAGGCCGGCTATATGCGCATCAGCGGCCTCGCGGCCAACGACCCCGCCACCAGCCAGTACCAGCTGTGGATCTTCGACAAGGGCCGCGACGAGCGTTACCCGGTGGACGGCGGCGTGTTCGACATGCCGGCCGGAGAGGCCGAGGTGATCGTGCCGATCGACGCCAAGGTGGCGGTCGGCGAGGCGTCTCTTTTCGCGATCACCGTCGAGAAGCCCGGCGGCGTGGTGGTCTCGGACCGGGAGCGCATCGTGCTGCTCGCTCAGGTGCAAGCCTAGAGCGTCGCATCGACATAGGCCCGGATGGCCTCGCGGGTCGAAGCGAGTCGCCAGATCCGCTCGACCTCGCGGTCGGCATCGGCAGCGCCGGCGGCCAGCCGGTCCAGCACCGGCCGGCGGATCTGGCTCTTGGTGAGGGCAAAGGTCTCGGGGGCGACCGCCGCCATGCGCTCGGCGACCGCGACGGCCCGATCGAGGAGCTCTTCCGGCGGCACGATCTCGTCGACCAGGCCGAGGTCACGCGCCGCCTCGAGGCGGTTGGTGCCCGCCGCGTAGACCACCTCCTCGAGCCGGCGATCGCCGACCACGAAACGCAGGATCTCGAGCGCGGTGCTGGGATAGGGCACGCCCACCCGCAGCTCCGGCACGCCGACCGTGGCGTCGCCGGCGGCGGCGATGCGGCGGTCGCAGGCACAGGCCATGATGCAGCCGCCGGCGACCGCGTGGCCGTTGAGCGCCGCCACCACCGGCCGCGGGAACGAGAACAGCGCCTGGAGCCCCTCGCCGATCATCGGCACGAAGCGCCGCAGGTAGCCCTCGCCCTCGCGCAGTACTCGCCGCAGATCGACACCGGCCGAGAAGATGCGGTTCGAGCCGGTAAGCACCAGGGCCCGGCAGCCGTCGTTCGCGGCCTCCTCCAGCACCGCCATGAGCGCCTCGAAAAGCTCGACGTCGATGGCGTTGGCCTTGCCGTGACGAAGCCGCACGATCCTCGACGCGGCGACATCGCGGGTCTCGATGGCCATCCGCGACAGGATACATCCCGAATCGTCCGCCCACCCCATCGGTCGGTTTCGAGATCGCCCAGCATGGCTATGCTCGAGCCATGAGCACACAGGAACTCACCTCCGATCAGCTGCGCCGGATCTGCGATCTCGAGGAGATGGCGTTCGAGACCACTGACGACCTCGAGGAGATCGAGGGCCTGCTGGGACAGCCGCGCGCGGTCGCCGCGGTCGAGTTCGGGGTCAGCATAGAGCGCGAGGGCTACAACATCTTCGCCTTCGGCCCCGACGGCACCGGCAAGCACTCCGCCGTGCGCCAGATTCTCGAGGAGCGGGCGGCCCAGCGGCCGGCGCCGCCGGACCTTTGCTACGTGCACAACTTCGCGGAGCCGCCTCGGCCGCAGCTGCTGTCGCTGCCGGCCGGCCGGGGCCGGCAGCTGCGCGAGGCGATGGAACGGCTGGTGGAGGAGCAGCGCAGCGTGCTGCGTACGGCCCTCGAGAGCGAGGAGTATCAGACCCGGCGCCAGATGCTGGCGGAGCAGTTCGAGGAGCGCCAGGCCGAGGCGCTGTCCGGCCTCGGCGAAGAGGCGCAGAAGGCCGGTCTGGCACTGATGCGCACGCCGATGGGCCTCATCGTCGCCCCCCAACGGGGCGACGAGGTGCTGGCGCCGGACAAGCTGGCCGAGCTGCCCGAAGACGAGCAGCAGCGCATTCACGAGCTGGTCGAGAGCTTCAAGGACAAGCTGCAGAAGCTGATGCGCCAGTTTCCGCGCTGGAAGCGCCAGACCCGCGACAAGCTGCGCCGTCTCGACCTCGAGGTGAGCCGCTTCGCCCTCGAGCCGCTGATCCAGGACGTCCGCCAGCAGTTCGCCGACCTGCCCGAGGTGATCGCCTATCTGGAGGCGGTCGAGGTCGACATCGTCGAGAACTCACAGCGTCTCGAGGACAGCGAGGCGCCGATGCAGGAGCTGATGAAGTCGCTGTCGGGCGAAGCCCGCTCGGAGCTCTCATTCACCCGCCGGTACCTGGTGAACGTGCTGGTCGACCATGGCGGCAGCGAGCGCGCGCCGGTGGTCTACGAAGACAACCCGACCTACCCGAGCCTGGTCGGCCGGGTCGAGCACATCCAGCAGATGGGGGCGATGGTCACCGATTTCAGCCTGATCAAGGCCGGCGCCCTGCACCGGGCCAACGGCGGCTACCTGATGCTGGATGCCATCAAGCTGCTCACCCACCCATACGCCTGGGACGGTCTCAAGCGCACTCTGCGGGCGCAGGAGGTCAAGATCGAGTCGCTGGCCGAGGCGCTGAGCCTGTTCACCTCCTACTCGCTCGAGCCCCAGCCGATGCCGCTCGATGTCAAGATCACGCTGCTCGGCAATGCCAGGATCTATGCCCTGCTGTGCCACCTCGACCCCGACTTCGGCGAGCTGTTCAAAGTGGCCGCCGATTTCGGCGAGCAGCTGGACTGGGACCGCGAGAACCTGGAGCTCTACGCCCGCCTGATCGCCAAGCTGGCGCGCGCCAAGGAGCTGCGTCCTTTCGACCGGGCAGCGGTCGGCCGGCTGGTCGAGCACGGGGCGCGAAGCCTGGGCGACAGCCAGAAGCTGTCGCTGTTCATGGGCAAGGTGCTCGACCTGATGCGCGAGGCCGACTACTGGGCCGGCGAGGCGGACCATCCGGTGACGACCCTCGAGGATGTCCAGAGCGCCATCGAGGCCCGCATCTTCCGCTCCGACCGGATGCGGCACCGCATCCAGGAGGCAATGCTGCGCCAGACCGTCCTGGTGGATACAACCGGCAGCGCGGTGGGCCAGGTCAACGGGCTGGCGGTTCTGCAGATCGGCGACTTCCCGTTTGGCAGGCCCAGCCGCATCACCGCCCGCGTGCGCCTCGGCAAGGGCGAGGTGATCGATATCGAGCGCGAGGTCGAGCTGTCGGGGCCGCTGCACTCGAAGGGCGTTCTCATCCTGGCTGGTTTTCTCGGCGCCCGCTTCGCCGCCGAGCGGCCGCTTTCCCTGTCGGCCAGCCTGGTCTTCGAGCAGAGCTACGGCGGCATCGACGGCGACAGCGCCTCTTCGGCCGAGCTCTACGCGCTGTTGTCGGCAATCGCCGACGTGCCGCTCAAACAGTCGCTGGCCGTCACCGGCTCGGTTAACCAGCTCGGCCGGGTGCAGGCGATCGGCGGTGTCAACGAGAAGATCGAGGGCTTCTTCGACCTCTGCTCGGCCCGCGGGCTGACCGGCGACCAGGGAGTCCTGGTGCCGAGCTCCAACGTTCAGCACCTGATGCTGCGCCACGACGTCGTCGAGGCGGTCGAAGCCGGCTGCTTCCACGTCTACCCTGTCGAGTCCATCGATCAGGGAATCGAGCTGCTGACCGGACTGCGGGCCGGAGAGCGCGACGAGCACGGCGAATATCCCCCGGACACCCTCAACCGCCTGGTGGAGGACCGCCTGACCCGACTGGCGAAGGCCGTTCAGAGCTTCTCGAGTCCGCCGAGGGAGGCCACCGGCCAGAACGGCGACGAGAGCGAGCGATGAGCGCCAGGCGGGCGCCCCGCATCCGGCGAGTGCTGGTGGCCCTCGACGCGTCGCCCGGATCGGTGGCCGCTGCGGCCGCCGCGGCCCGCATGGCCGCCGCCCTCGAGGCCGAGCTGGCGGGTCTGTTCGTCGAGGACCACGACCTTCTGCGCCTGAGCCAGTCGAAGCAGGCCCGGCAGGTGGGGTTTCTGACCGGCGCCGCCGAGCGGGTGGGCGCCGAGCAGATGGAACGTCAGCTGCGCGCCCAGGCGGCAAGAGCCCGGCACACTCTGTCGCGCCTCGCCGCACGAGAGGGCGTCGCCTGCACCTTTCGCGTCACCCGCGGTCGCGTGGCAACCGAGATTCTGGCGGCCGCGGGACGGCAGGATCTCGTCAGCGTCGGGCGGATCGGATGGTCTCACGGTCACCGCCGGCGTCTCGGCAGCACCGCCCGGGCCCTGCTCGAGCGGCGCCGAGCCAACACGCTGTTGATGGATCGTGCGGCCGTCACCGCACCCTTGGCAGCCCGTGGGCTGCTAGCAGTGCTCTTCGACGGCAGCGAGGCCGCCGCCGATGCGCTGCGACTCGCCGTACAGCTGGCCCGGCCGGCTGGCGGCGGTGTGGTGGTGCTCGCCACCCACGAAGAAGCGGCCCGCCAGGCGACGCTCCAACTCGCAAAGCGCGCCGGGCTGGCGCGCGTCGGCCGACTGGATCGGCCGACAGGCGAGGCTCTGCCGGCCGCTCTCGAGGAGCACAAGCCCGGCCTGCTCATCCTGCCGATCGGTGGACCGGGTCTGGCCGGCACCGAGCTGCTGGATCTGCTGGCAGAGCTGCGCTGCCCGGTGCTGGCGGTGAGCTAGCCCGGCCGGCTAGCGCCAGGTCCGGTCCCCGATTTCGCGGATCGGAATCCGCCGCCGTCAAAGCGACGAAAAATCCGCTAAGGTTCCTCGCCATGCGCACCCGTACCCTGCTGCTCCTCTGCCTGCTGGCGACCACGCCGGCCACCGCCAGGACCGACTGCAACCCCTGCGCCGGAATGTCGATCGACGACGCCCGCGCGACGGCCGACCTGGTGGCTGCCGAACCGCGGCTGGCCGATGGCGAGCTCCTCTACGTGCGCTGGCAGGTCGGCGAGATAGAGGCCGGCCGCGCGGCCCGCGAAGCCGTGCGGGCGGCGGGCGCCGTCCCCTGGCAGAGCTTCTCGTTCTCGACCCCGCCGCCGCTGCTCGACAACCTCGAGCGGCTCGAAAGCGAGCTCGAGAGTCTGGCCGCCGCTGCCCGGGGCGCCCTCGCCGGCGAGAGGTTCCAGATTCTCTGGCCGGCGGCCGGCGAGCGCCCGGCGTCCGGCGAGTACTCCTTCCTGATCAAGCGAGCCTCCGTCGCGGTGACCGGCGAGGCGCCGGACGCCGAGGTGGTCTCGGCGCCGCTGCCGGCAGAGCCCGAGTATCTGCGCCGGCTGTTCGGCGACGACCTGGCCGCGTATCTGGACGCCGTGGCGCTGGCGCCGGCGCCGGACGAGGCCTTCGCGGCGGCGGCCACCGAGCTGCAGATCCTGGACCCGGGCACCGACGTGGTGCTGGACGGCCCCGCAGCCCCCGCCGAGCCCGGCGCCATCCTGGCCGAGGCGGCGCGGGCCGCCGGGCTCGGCGCCGGCACGACGATCTTCCACGCCGATGCGCCGGACGCCGACACGATCGCCATTCTCAAGCTTCTGGCGCGCGAGTTCGCCGGCGACCTGTCGCTCGATCCCTACTCGAAGCCGGCCGGCGCCGGCGGCGCCTGGAGCTTCGTGCGCGGCGAGGACCTCGGCTTGCGGGTCGTGGCCGAGGCGCCGCCGGGCGCCGAGCGCCTGGTCCTGAGCTTCCCCGACCGCAACCTGCGGCGCCCGGCGCTGATCGATCTGGCGACCGGCGAGGCGGTGCCCCAGTTCAACACCCGGCGCACCGACGAAGCCTACGTGGTGGAGATAAACGCGCCGCGACCGGTGCTGCTGCTGACTCTCGAGCGCCCCGGCGCCGGCGAGATCCAGGGCCTGGAGGGTGTCGAGGAGGCGCTGACCGTCGAGGACGCGCGGCAGATCCCGGTGGAGGAGATACTGCGCCGGCTGCAGGCGTTCGAAGACGCCCAGGGGCGCCGCCTCAGGAGCTACACGGCGACCAACACCTCCCACCTGCGCTTCCAGGCCGGCACCGGTGCGCGGACCGTCGAGGCCACTTTCCGCGGTCCGTTCTTCTACCGCCACGACGAGGGCTTCGACTGGGTCTGGCAGGAGCTGTTGATCAACGGCATCAGGTGGCGCCACAAGACGATTCCCGAGATCCCGCTGATCCAGCCGGAGAAGGCCGCCACCCTGCCGGTGGAGATCACTTTCGGCAAGGAGTACCGCTACCGGCTGCGCGGCACGGCGACCGTGGAGGGCCGCGACTGCTGGGTGGTCGAGTTCGAGCCGGCGGTGGCCGTAGAGCCCGGGCGCAGCCTCTACCAGGGCACGCTGTGGGTGGACCGCGAGATCTATGCCCGGGTGCGCACCCGCGCCGTGCAGCTGGGTCTGGCGGGGGGCGAAGTGCTCTCCAACGAGGAGACCGTGAGCTTCTCGCCGGTCGATGCAGCCGGCGCCGCCGCGCCCTGGGCGGCGACCAGCTATTTCCTGCCGCTGCGGCTGGTCGGCCAGCAGATCTGGTCGATCCTCAGCGCCACCACGGTCGTCGAGCGCGAGCTGCTGCTCACCGACGTGGTCATCAACCCCGACGACTTCGAGGAGAAGCTGCAGGCGGCGCTCGACTCCGAGTTCACCATGGTGCGCGACACGCAAGCCGGCCTGCGCTATCTGGTGCCGGACGAGGAGACCGGCGAGCGGGTGGTCAAGGAGGAGCTGGACCCCAAGCGGCGGTTCCTGGTCGGCGGCGTCTTCTACGACGAGTCGCAGGACTTCCCGATCCCGCTGGCCGGCATGAACTGGCTGTGGTTCGACTGGCGCGGCACCGGTACCCAGGCCAACATCTTCTTCGCCGGCGCCCTGGCCCAGGTGGCGGTGACCAACCCCAACTTCCTGGGCAGCCGCACCGACGTGGGCTTCGACGCCTTCGGGCTGGCGATCGCCGGCAGCGACCAGGTCTTCCGCGGCGACCAGGAGCTCATCGGCGAGACCATCAAGGTCACCAACCCCAACGTCGACTTCAAGCTGGGCCGGCCCCTAGGCAACTTCTTCAAGCTCGACTTCCAGTACCAGCTCGGCTATCAGAAGTTCACCCGCGACGACGACACGGCGGCCGACTTCGTGGCGCCCTCGGACAACCTGAACCACACCTTCAGCCTGGCGGCGCGGTACAACCGGCGCGGCTGGCGGGCGCGGCTGGGCGGCAGCCACACGGTGCGCGACGACTGGCAACCCTGGGGTCTGCCGGACAACCCCGGCTACGACCCGGCGCACAAGGAGTACACGCGCTGGGCCGCCGCCCTGGGCAAGACCTGGCACCTGCCCAAGTTCCTCAAGTTCGGCACCGAGCTGGAGTACCTCGACGGCAGCGACCTGGATCGCTTCTCCAAGTACGACTTCGGCTTCTTCAGCGACGTCACGGTGCGCGGCTACCAGTCGGGCAAGGTGCGCGCCGAGGAGGCGCTGGCGGCGCACCTGACCTTCGGCTTCGACGTCGGCAGCGTCTTCCGCCTCGACCTGGTCGGCGACGCCGCCTGGGCCAGCGACCAAGCCAGCGGCCTGGACAGCGAGCTGCTGGCGGGTTTCGGGCTGGCGGGCACGGTTGTCGGCCCCTGGAAGACGGTGATCAACGTCGACGTGGGAGCGGCGGTGGACGGGCCGGACGACGGCTTCACCGCGTTTCTGGCGGTGCTGAAGCTGTTCAAGTGATCGCAGCAGCGCCGGCTCGCTTGGCGAACCGGCCCGCCGCCCTCAGCTTGCTTCCCCACCGGCGTCGGTTGGTGCGGCAGGACCGGGCTCGCCCCCGGATGCCTCGGCGCTCTCCTTGTCGATGCGGTACAGACTATCTCTGGAGCGGATGAAGATCGAGCCGTCGGCGATCACCGGCGAGGCGCTCGAACCACTCGACAGCCTGTTGCGAGCGAGAACGCGAATCGTATCGCTTGCGGCGTCGATGACCGTGGTGACGCCATGGCTGTTGAGCGCGTACACCTTACCGTCGCCGGCCACCAGCGACGATCGGTACTCCCCAGCAGCCAGTCTCTTGCGCCACAGGACCTCACCGGTCATGGCATCCCGGACATACAGGGCACCACCGGTCGAAACGGTGAACAACTTGTCGCGGTAGATCACCGGTGACGAGATCTCCGGCACAGCCTCCCTGCTCGACCAGATGCGTATCGGGTTGACCCCCTCCCCCTCCTCGCAGAGATGGAACATCACGATCGCCTTGGTGTGGATGCCACCCGGACTGCTGAACAGATCGCCATGACGCACCAGACTCGGCACCGTCTGCATGGTGGGATGCTCCCCCCGCCAGAGTCTCTCGCCGGTCTGTGCGTCATAGCCGACAACTTCCAGGCCGGTCGCGCTCCAAACCTCGAGACGCCCGCCGCGCTCCACGACGATCGGCGTGTTGTACGAACAGCAGGTATGAGTCCATTCGTCACGCCAGATCTCCTCGCCACTGGCTCGGTCGAAGGCTGCGATCCACCCCGGATCTCCACTGTCTCCCTCCTCCTTGTCCTGCAGCAGGATGATCGCGTCGCCGGCCAGCACGGGAGAGCTCGACACGCCGTAGTGGGAGAACTCGTAGTAGGCGGGGTCGACCTCCCGGTGCCAGACGACGTTGCCGTCGAAATCGAGCGCCGCCAGGTGGGCGTCGAAGGAAACGAACACGTGACGCCCGTCGGTGACCGGCGTCGGCGCAGCCAGGGTGTTGCTGAAGTGCCTCTTGCCTCTCGGCCCGTCGAAGACAACGGTCTCCCAAAGCCGCTCACCGCTGGCGAGGTCGTAGGCCAGCACCACCCGTTTGAGGATCGAACGGCGCTCGGCTGACCGCGGTCCGTCGTCGGGCTCGCCATAGACCGTGGTCAGAAAGACCCGGCCACCACTGATGATCGGCGATGAGTTGCCGCGTCCGGGAACGTGTGACTTCCAGCGAACGTTTTCGCTGGAGCCCCTCCATCGCTCCGGCAGGTTCTCCTCGGCCGAGATGCCCTGTCCCTCGGGACCGCGGAACTGCCGCCACTCGCCGACGAACGTCTCTTCGGAGGGTGACGAGCAACCGATGAGGAGCCCCGCGGCCGCGGCCGCACAGCTCAACGCCAGAACACTTCGGCTCAATCGACCGTCACTCAGAGTTGGAATCTCCAGGCGGAGCAGACCGGGGCTGCCCGCGGTGAGGCGGCGCGATCGTAGCATGCGCCGCCGGGTCGCAGGCCGCTGCCTGGCTGCCTGGGACAGGGCCTATTGGCTCGCGGCTGGAAACAGCTGACGATCGAGGCCCGGCAGCACTCTCAGGGCGTTCCCGTAGTAGAGCTTGCGCAGCACTCCGTCCGGCAGATCGAGGCCGTAGATCTTCCAGAAGGCGTGCCGGCGACGGTAGTAGTCGAAGTAGTCGTCGGCCGTCTCCAGGGCGCGGAAGTAGACCCGGTACTCCGCCGGCACCCAGCTGTCCTTGCCGAACATCACCCGGTCCTGATAGCGGATCAGCCAGTCGCGGGCGAAGCGCGGCTGGCGGCCCAGCTCGGCCAGCACGGCGCCGATCTCGGTGGTCAGGTTGGGCAGCTCGTCGAGCAGCTCGCCGAGCCGCGCCAGGTCGTTGCCCATCCAGCCGAGATGGGCGCTGATGAAGGTCGTCTGCGGGTGCTTGCGGAAGACGTTGTGCTGCTCGCCCATGATCTGCTCCCAGGACGGATAGACCGCGGGGTCACGGTATCGGCCGGGACGTTCCATGAGCTCGAACAGGCGCTCGTTATCGGCCGTTTTGGGCTGCCAGAACGGCGCCGGCTCGCCGCTGTGAATGAGCACCGGGATGCCCAGCTCACCGCACTTCGCCCAGATCGGATCGAGCCGTGGATCGTCGACCGCGATGCGCTGGCCGGCGGTGTCCTTCGATTCCAGGCCCAGACTCTTGTAGATCTTGAGGCCGCGGGCGCCGTTGGCGACGTCGGTCTCGAGCTCGGCCAGAGCGCGCTCCTGCCAGCCCGGCTCACCGAGCCCGCCGACGTCGACGTTGGTGAAAACCACGAACCGTCCCGGCGCCGCGGCGGCCGCCGCCTCCACCGCTCGTTTCAGGTAGTCAGGCTCACGCAAAGCGAAACGGAAGCTGCCGTCGGGCTGCTCGATCCGCCGCGAGCCGCGTCCAGACAGATTGACCATCACCGCCATGTTGAGCTCGTCCATCGCCGCGACCAGCTGCGAGAGGTCCTGGTCCGGCATCTGGAACTGGTGGTTGTGAACGTCGACGAATGGGAACTTCGCCCGCTTCACCGGGTTCTCCGGCACAACCAGGGTCGACGGTGGGTCGTACTCGTGGAAGGGTGGAACTTCGTCCTGGGCCGCTGCCATCGCCGGCATCAGGGCGACGGCGATCGCCAGCCGCAGCCGGCGCCGCCGGTCCATGGGGCGCCCACCCATCATCTCAGTCTCACTGCCGACATTCGCGGTCGACCCTCGGTGAAGGCGGCGGGCACCAGCCGCTCGTCCACCAGGTAGTTGGTGAGCTCATCGGCCGCTATCCGGTGGGCCAGCTCGCTCGGGTGGGGATCGATGAACGGCGTCACGGCCAGCCGGCGGACATCGACACGGCGGTACGTCGCCAGCAGGTCCACCACCGGGATCTCGAGCTCCTGGGCGGCCTCCGCGACCTTGCGGTGCAGCCGGCGATAGGAGTAGCTGCGGTCGAACTGCGAGTCGAAGACCGGCATCACGACCAGCACCAGCGGG
>CALZJC010000076.1 GCA_945787525.1 Thermoanaerobaculia bacterium
TGGCCCAGAAGCTGGTCATGACGCCGTCGCTGCAGCAGGCGATCAAGCTGCTGCAGATGACCCGGATGGAGCTGCAGGGCGTGCTCACCCAGGAGCTGGTGGAGAACCCGTTGCTGGAGGAGACCGACGAGACCTTCGAGAACGAAGCGGCCGACGACGAGTCCACCGAGACCGAAACGCCGAAAGAGGAAGACGGCCCCATCGAGGAGCTCGATCACCAGGAGTCGATGGACGACATCGACCTCGAGGCCTATTTCAACGACTACTGGGAGGGGGGCTCGACGGGACCCTCCATGCAGGAGGTCCGGCAGGCGGCGCCGATCGAGAACACCCTGACCCGTGAGCCGGACCTCTACGATCACCTGCTCTGGCAGCTGCACATGACGGACCTGCCGGCGCGGCAGTGCGAGATCGCCGAGTCGATCATCGGCAACCTCGATCCGGACGGCTTTCTGGTCGCCTCGATCGAGGAGCTACTCAGCATGGGCGACGGCCAGGACGGCCGAGAACCCTACAGCCTCGAGGAGGTCGAGGAGGCCCTGGCCCTGGTGCGCAGCTTCGACCCGCCGGGCATCGCCTGTCGTGACCTGCGCGAGAGCCTCCTGCTACAGCTCGACGCGCGCGACGAGCCTGCCGACTCGCTGACCCGGCGGGTGGTGGAGGAGTGGTGGGACCTCTTTCTGCGGCGCCAGTTCGCGGCCATCGCCAAGCTGTGCGGTACCGAGCTCGGAGAGCTCGAGCCGGTCGTCGAGGCGGTCAAGGCGCTGGAGACCCGTCCGGGGCGCCAGTTCACGACCGAGCGCACCCATTACGTCGAGCCGGACGTGCACGTCGTGAAGGTGCGCGACAGTTTTGTCATCCAACTCAACGACGACGGGATGCCGCGGCTGCGGATCAGCAAAGCGTATCGTCAGATGCTGCAGAAGATGCGCAGTGACGGGCGGCAGGCCGACGCCCGCCAGTTCCTCAAGGAGAAGATGCGCTCGGCGATCTGGCTGATCAAGAGCATCGACCAGCGGCAGCGCACGATCTACAAGGTGGCCGAGTCGATCGTCCGGCAGCAGCGTCAGTTTCTCGAACGGGGTATCGAGCACCTGCGCCCCATGGTGTTGCGCGATGTCGCCGACGATATTGGCATGCACGAGTCGACCGTGAGCCGGGTGGTGTCGAACAAGTACATCCACACGCCGCGCGGTCTGTTTCCGATGAAGTTCTTCTTTCACAGCGGTATCGACCGCGAGTACGGTGGCGACATCTCGTCGCTGACGGTGAAGCGGCGCATCCAGCAGCTCATCGAGAGCGAAAATCCCAAGCGCCCCCTGTCGGACAGTGGCCTGACCGAGGCTCTGAAGCGCGAAGGGATCAACATCGCCCGGCGCACCGTGGCCAAGTACCGGGACGAGTTGAGAGTGCCGTCGTCGACCGCTCGCAAGCAGATCTTCTGAGACCGGATCAAGCATGGTCGGATCTGAGTATGGTCGGTGCCGCCCGGACAGCGAGGAGAGCGATGCAGATCGACTACGTATCCCGTAACTTTGAGCTGGACGACCGGCTGCGCGACTATGCCGCGGCCAAGTTAAACAAGCTGTCCCGCTTTCTCGACGAGCCGCTGGAGGTCAAGGTGACCCTGGAGCAGGAGAAGTACCGGCAGATCGCCGAGCTAAGCGTCGCGCATCGCCACGGCCTGCTCCAGGCCGCCGGTGAGACCGAGGAGATGCGCGACACGATCAAACTGGTGGTCGACAAGCTCGAGAAGCAGGCCCGCCGGACGCGCAAGAAGTTCAAGGACAAGCGGCGCCGTGCCGATCGGGTCAACGGCCAGCACCACTGGCCGGTCGAGGTCCTGGCGCGGGGCAGCCTCGGCGACGACGCGCCGCGCATCATCAAGACGAGCACCCTCAACATCAAGCCGATGGGCCTGGACGAGGCGGCGATGCAGCTCGAGGGCGGCACGAACGACTTTGTCGTCTTCCGCGACACGAGCACGGACCGGATCTGCGTTCTCTACAAGCGACGCGACGAGAATTACGGTCTGATCTCGCCTGACTGATGGGCACCGATCCGGTGGCCCCGACCGCACAACGCATGCGTCTCAGCTCACTCACCAGCCCGGATCTGATCTTCGTCGATCTGCCCGGGGCCGACGGGCCGACGGTTCTGCGCGCCTTCGCCGAGCGGCTGGTGAAGCGGGGCGTCGCGCGCGATGCCGACAAGCTGTACCGGCTGTTGCTGGAGCGTGAGAAGCTCGGCACCACGGCCCTCGGGCACGGTGTCGCCGTGCCGCACTGCAAGATCGACGGCCTCGACGATGTGGTGGTGGCGGTGGGGCTGCTCCGCAGGGGCATCGACTTCGAGGCGACCGACGGCGAGCCGGTGCGCCTGCTGTTCCTGGTGATCTCTCCGAACGCCGCCCCGGCAGCCCATCTACAGGCGCTGGCGGCGATCTCCCGCTGGGTCAAGGCGGATCACCACGTCGAGCGGATCCTGGATCTGCACGAGCCGCAGGCGATCTTCGGACTGCTCGACAGGCCGCTCGACTCCTAGAGGCGCCGAAGTGCCCGACAGCGCCATCGTCGAGGTCCGCGAGCTCCTGGGGGAAGAGCTCTCGGATCTCGAGATCCGGGTGCTGTGCGGCGCCGGCAAGCTCGGCAACCGCATCACCAACCCCCGGGTGCAGAAGCCCGGTCTGGCCTTTGCCGGCTACTACGAGTACATCAAGCCGGGCCGGGTGCAGATCATCGGCGAGAGCGAGATGGAGTTCCTCAAGCGCCTGCCGTTGACCCTGCGCGCCGAGCGGTACGAGAAGATCATCAACCTCGACATTCCGGTGTTCATCATCACCAAGGGTCTCGAGCCCGAGCCGAGCTTCCTGGCCCGCTGCCGCGAGATCGATCTGCCGGTGCTGTCGTCCAAGGCGCTGTCGTCGTCGCTGATCAAGCGGGTGAGCTACTTTCTCGAAGAGCACCTGGTGCCTTCGACCCGCGTCCACGGCGTGCTGCTGGACGTCTACGGGCTGGGTGTCCTGCTGATCGGGTCGAGCGGCGCCGGCAAGAGCGAGACCGCTCTGGACCTGATCACCCGCGGCCACAGCCTGGTCGCCGACGATCGCGTGTGGATCAAGCGCTACCCGAACGGCGAGCTGCTGGGTACCTGCGACGAGCCGCTACGTCACCACATGGAGCTGCGCGGCATCGGCATCATCAACGTGCAGGACCTCTTCGGCCTGGCCGCCGTTCGCGAGCGCAAACCGATCGACCTGGTCATCGAGCTCGAGCACTGGGACGAGACCAAGGCCTACGACCGGCTGGGGCTGGACGAGACGGTGCACGAGATCCTCGACACGCCCTGTCCGTATCTCAAGCTGCCGGTGGCGTTGGGCCGCAACGTCTCCAACCTGGTCGAGATCGCCGTGCGCAACCATGTGCTCAAGCTCCAGGGACACCACTCGGCGCGCGAGTTCACCCGCAAGCTGGAAGCCAAGATGGCGCGCGAGCGGTCCAAGGAGTAGGGCGGTGCAGGAAAGCGTCGACAAGACCGCCCCCACCAAGCCCCAGCTGGTGCTGATCACCGGCCTGTCGGGGTCGGGCAAGAGCACCGTGGGCAAGTGCTTCGAGGACCTGGGGTACTACTGCGTCGACAATCTGCCACTGCCGCTGCTGCGCAGCTTTCTCGCCGATCCGCTGGTCGAGGGGCACCCTCGAATCGCCATCGTCACCGACGTCCGGGCACCCGGCTTCGCCGGCGAGTTTCCGCGCCTGTTCGACGAGATCGATCGCCGGCTGGTCGATCCGACCCTGCTGTTCCTCGAGGCCTCCGACGAGATCCTGGTGCGGCGCTTCTCGGAGACCCGCAGGCCGCACCCGCTGGGCGGCGAGCGGCCGGTGATCGAGGGCATCCGCGCCGAGCGCGAGCTGATGACCGAGGTGCGGGCACGCGCCGATCGCCTCTTCGACTCCAGCGAATGGTCGATCCATGAGATGCGGGCCCACGTCTACCAGGACTTCGGCGGCGAGAGCTCTCGCCCTCGCGGGCTCGAGGTCTCGCTGGTCAGCTTCGGCTACAAACACGGCATCCCTTTGTCCACCGATCTGCTGTTCGACGTCCGCTTTCTCCCCAACCCGCACTTCGTACCGGGACTGCGCGAGCAGACCGGCCAGGACGAGCAGGTCCAGGAGTTCCTCGACGGCAAGGCCGAGTTCCAGGATGTCGTCGACCGCTTCGCGGATCTGTTGCTCTACCTGTTGCCGAAGTACGCGGGCGAGCTGCGGAGCTACTTGTCGGTCGGCATCGGCTGCACCGGCGGGCGGCACCGCTCGGTGGCCACGGTCGAACGGCTGCAGGCGCGTCTGGAGGCGGCGGGCTGGAAAGCCCGGGCGAGCCACCGCGACCTCGAGCGCTAGCGCGACCGCGCGTTGCGCCCTCGCGGAGGCCCAAGTACGATCGTTTCGGAAGGAGCCCGCCATCATCACCACGCTCATCGTCACCCAGGGTCACCTCGCCGACGAGCTGCTCGCGGCAGCGCGCAAGATCGTCGGCGACGAGTGCCCGATCGCGGCGCTCAGCCTCGACTGGGAGGACAGCTTCGAAACCGCCTGCGGCAAGCTGCACGGCGCGGTGGACGCGCTGCCGCTCGACGATGACGGCCTGCTGATCCTCACCGACATCTACGGCGGCACACCCCACAACATCGCGCTCACCCTGCGCCGGCCGGGCAGGGTCGAGGTGGTCAGCGGCGTCAACCTGCCGATGGTGGTACGGCTCGGCTGCGGCGCCGATTCGGAGATGTCGCTCGAGGAGATGGCCGAGTGGATCGGCGCGAAGGCGCGGGCGAGCATCTGCTGCGGCGAGACTCGGCGGAACGGAACCCATGGTGACGCGTGATATCCCGGTGATCAACCGTCTCGGGCTGCACGCTCGCGCCGCCGCCAAGCTGGTGCACACCGCCGGCTCGTTCTCGAGCCAGGTCTACCTGGCCATGGACGGCGAGGAGGTCGACGCCAAGAGCATTCTCGGCATCCTGCTGCTGGCCGCCGCGCAGGGTAGCGAGGTGACGATCCGCTGCGATGGAGAGGACGAGCAGAAGGCTCTCGACACCATCGCCGAGCTGTTCGCGCAGCGCTTCGGCGAGGACAGCTGACGGAGCGGCCGAGGGCGATGGAGGAGCTGAAGGGACTGGGAGTCTCGCCGGGCGTCGCCCTCGGCGCCGCCGTCTGCATGGAGATGGCCGAGGACGGCGTCATCCGCATTCCCCTCGAGCCCGGTGCGGTCGACGCCGAGGTGCGGCGCCTCTACGAGGCGGTGGAGACCACCCGCGAAGAGCTGGCGGTGACCCGCGGCAAGGCACGGCAGGCGGTCGGCGAAGAGCTGGCGTCCGTTTTCGACGCGCATGCGTTGCTGCTCACGGATCGGGCGCTGCTGGGGCGCATCGAGCGGCGCATCCGCGACAAGAAGGTGAACGCCGAATGGGCGGTTCACAAGACCGGCGAGGAGCTGGGCGAGCGCTTCGAGACGATCGACGCGCCTCATCTGCGCGAGCGCTTCGAGGATCTGCGCGACGTGACGCGCTATCTGTTGCGCTGCCTCCAGGGTCTCGACCATCACCACGACATCTCCGAGGTCGAAGGCGAGGTGGTGATCATCGCCCACGACCTGACGCCGTCACAGGCCGTGCGCCTGGGCCGGGGGAGAGTGGTGGGCTTCGCGGTCGAGACCGGCGGTCCCACCTCGCACACGGCGATCATCGCCCGTGCCCTGGACGTGCCGCTGGTGGCCGGGCTGCCGGGCGTTGTCAGCCGCGTCCCGCAGCAGACGCCGGTCATGGTGGACGGCGACCTGGGGGTCGTCGTGCTCGACCCCAGCGGCGAGCGGATCGCCGGCTACCACTCGGCCGTGCGCCGCCGCGGCCAGCGCGACAGCGACCGCGCCGCCACGAGCGCGCTGCCCTGCGAGAGCCGGGACGGCGTGAAGATCTCGCTGCTGGCCAATATCGAGCTGCTGGAGGAGATCGCCCAGGCGCGCCGCTACGGCGCCGAAGGCGTGGGGCTGTACCGCAGCGAGTTCCTCTACATCGAGCGCACCCCCGAGCTGCCCGACGAGGACGAGCACCTGGCGGTCTATCGCCGGTTGCTCGAAACGATGAGCCCGCACCCGGTGATCGTGCGCACGCTGGATCTCGGCGGCCGCAAGCTGGCGCGTGAGGTCCTGCACACCGAGGAGGACAATCCGGTGCTGGGGCTGCGGGGCATCCGGCTGACCATGGCGCGGCCGGAGATCTTCCGCGTCCAGCTGCGGGGACTGTTCCGGGCGGCCCTGCACGGCCCGCTGTCGATCATGCTGCCGATGGTGACCACGGTTGCCGAGATCCGCGAGTTCCGGACCTTTGCCGGCGAGATCCTCGACGAGCTGCGGCGCGACGGCACGGCCTGCTGCGAGGACTACCGCCTCGGCGTGATGATCGAGGTGCCGTCGGCGGCACTCACCGCCGATTCCCTGGTCAAGGAGGTCGACTTCGTCTCCATCGGCACCAACGACCTGATCCAGTACGCCCTCGCAGTCGACCGCAACAACGAGCACGTGTCCTACCTGTATCAGCCCCTGCATCCGTCGATTCTGCGGATGATACGCTTCGTGCTCGACGCCGCCGGCGAAGCCGAAGTCGATGTTTCGCTCTGTGGGGAGATGGGGTCGGACGCGGCCGCGGCGGCGCTGCTGGTCGGCATGGGCTTGCGCAGCATCTCCCTGAGCCCGCGCATGATTCCCGAGGTCAAGACGCGGATCCGCCAGATGAACGTCGCACAGATGGCTCGAGTCGCGGCAGAGTGCCTGAGCCGCGGTAGCGCCGAGGAAGTGGAAGAGCTGCTGACCCGGGCTTCGGAGCTCGAGTCTCCAGTCGACTGAACGCATGCTGAAGGAGGTCGAGAAGGTCGACAAGCCGTGGGGCTACGAGTTGATCTTCGCCCACACGGACCGCTACGCCGGCAAGATTCTGCACGTCGACGCGGGTCAGGCCCTGTCGTTGCAGTACCACGAGAAGAAGGATGAGACGCTGTTCCTGCTCGAGGGCGAGTATCGGCTGGTGGCGGAGGAGAACGGCGAGCTGACCGAGCGGCGAATCCTCGCCGGCGAGGCGTACCACATCCCTCCCGGCACCAGACATCGGATGGTCGCCGGCCCGGACGGCTGCGACATTCTCGAGGTCTCCACACCGGAGCTGAACGATGTCGTTCGGCTCGAAGACCGCTACGGCCGTGTTTAGCACCCCTGGTCCCGGACGGCGCGATGCGACCCGCTGGCTGCTGGCGGGCCTCGTGCTGGCGATCGTGGCCTGCAGCGGCGGCCCCCGCCCGCCGGCCCGGCCACCCGCGCGGACCGTGGTCGACCCCACGTCCGAGGCGCCGCCGGCCGCCGCCGAGCCCGCACCGGCGCCGCCCCGGACTTCGGCCGTGCCCGAGCTACGCCCGTCGCCGCCGTCGGTGGTGATCGAGCCCGCCGATCCGGAGCCGGACCCCGAGCCGACGTTGGCCGAGGCGGCGCAGCGCGAGCGCGACCGGCGTCGCCGGACGGGCGAGCCGATCGCCGTGATCAACGACGCGAATCTGCAAGATCACGCCATCGGCCAACTGACCTTTCTGGAGGACGAGACGCCGGCTCCCTCGGATGAGAGCGGCGGGGTCGCCGGCGACACCGCCCCGGAGGAGCCCGACGAACAGTACTGGCGGGACCGGGTACGGGAGATCCGCCAACGCTGGGCCGAGGCGGCGGCCGAGGTGCCGGAGCTCGAGGAGAGGGTGGCCGGGCTCCGGCGTCGCTTCTATGAGGCCGACGACGCCTACTATCGAGACACGCGAATCAAGCCGGCCTGGGACCGCGCCATCGATCTGATCGCCCAGACCCGTGCCGAGGCCGAGGCGCATCGGCTCGAGTTGACGGCGGCGCTCGAAGAGGGCCGGCAGGCGGGCGCCCTGCCCGGCTGGTTGCGCGAGGGAATCGAGCTCGAGCCGACCCCCGCGGAGCCCGAGCGGGAAACCCACGAGCCGGGTGAGCCGCAGATCGTCGAGCCGGTGGAGGGAGGCGGCCGACCGTGAGCCACGCAGCGACCCCGCGGCGCTACTTCCTCGAGACGTGGGGCTGCCAGATGAACGAGCTGGACTCGCAGCGCATGGCCGGCCAGCTGATGCAGCTCGGCATCCTGCCGACGAAGCGGCCGGAAGAGGCCGACGTCATCCTGCTCAACTCCTGCAGCGTGCGCGAAAAGGCCGAGCAGAAGGTCTACTCGAGCCTCGGCAGGTATCGCCGCTTCAAGCAGGACAGACCATCCATGTTGATCGGGCTCTGCGGCTGCGTGGCACAGCAGGAGGGGGAGCGCGCACTGCGCCGCGTGGCCGAGCTGGACTTCGTGCTCGGGCCCGCCCGGGTCGGCGAGCTGACCGAGTTGATCGCACGGCGCCGCCAGGGCGAGCGCCTGGTCGCCACCGGCTTTCCGGCGCAGACCGACTACGCCTTCGACAACATCTCCCGCGACGGCATCTACAAGGGCATGGTGACGATCATCGAGGGCTGCAACAAGAGGTGCACGTTCTGCATCGTGCCGCAGACCCGCGGGCCGGAGCGCTGCCGCTCACTGGCCGAGATCCTCGCCGAGGTGCGCCATCTGGTGGCGTTCGGATTCCTCGAGATCGAGCTTCTCGGCCAGACGGTCAACCACTGGCGCGAGCCGGACGGCGAGCGCGACTTCGCCGACCTGCTGGACGCCGTGGCTCGCGTGCCGGGAGTGGAGCGGCTGAGGTTCGTCACGTCCTACCCCCGAGACTTCACCCCGCGGATGGTGGAGATGGTCGGTCGCCACCCGAACATCTGCCCGTATCTCCACCTGCCGGTGCAGTCGGGCTCCGATTCGGTGCTGCGCCGCATGGCCCGGGGCTACACGGTGGACGACTATCGGCGCCTCGCCGCGGCGCTGCGCGACGCGCGCCCCGACCTGGCCCTGTCCACCGACATCATCGTCGGCTTTCCCGGCGAGACCGAGGACGACTTCCAGGAGACCATGGAGCTGCTGCGGGAGCTCCAGTTCTCGTCGGTCTTCGCCTTCAAGTACTCGCCGCGGCCGGGCACCGCCGCACCGCGACTCGGGGGCGACGTGGCACTCGAGGTGGCCGACCGCCGGCTGCAGAAGCTCCTCGGGGAGCAGCAGGAGATCCAGCGGCGGCTCAACCGCGAGCTGGAAGGTGAGGTCTTCGACGTTCTGGTCACCGGTTGGGGCCGCCAGCCGGCGACCCAGAGCGGCCGAACGCCATGCCACCGCATCGTGCATTTCCCGGTCGAAGGCGCCGGCACGACGCTCGGCCAGGTGCTGCCGATCGTGATCGAGCGCGGCAACCCGAACAGCCTCATGGGCCGGCCGGCGCCCGGGTAGCTCCGCCGCCCTTGACCTCGCCGGTACCGGCGCCCAGAATAGGCCCTCGATGGCCGACAGCGAACCGATCCGCATGCAGATCAAGGGGCTCATGCTCGACCCCTCGTCCAAGCTGCCCATCGTGATCCTGCGCGACGACGAGAGCCGCTATGTGTTGCCGATCTGGATCGGCGTGTTCGAGGCCAACGCCATCGCGCTGCGCGTCGAGGAGATCGAGACGCCGCGGCCAATGACCCACGACCTGCTGCAGGCGGCGCTCAACGAAGTGGGGGTGGAAGTGGAGAAGGTGCTCATCTCGGATCTCCAGGAGAACACCTTCTTCGCGGTGATCTACCTGCGCCACGACGGCAAGCAGCTCACGCTGGACTCGCGGCCCAGCGACGCCATCGCGCTGGCGCTGCGGGCCGAGGCACCGATCTTCGTGCTGCCGAAGGTACTGGACAGCGCCAAGTCGCTCGATATGACCGAGTCGCTCGCAGACGACGACCGCATGAAGAAGTGGCTCGAAGACGTCGACCCCGAAGAGCTCGGCAAGTACAAAATGTGATGCCGGCGCCTCGCTGAGCCGCGCAACTCATTATTTTTCAATAGGTTAGCGCCAATGTCGGCGCGCCGACACGAGTTGCGTCGCCGCTGCTTGACCCGCCTGAGCCACCCGTTTAGACTGCCGTGACTCGATGATCCTGGCCATCACGAACCAGAAGGGCGGCGTCGGAAAGACGACGACCGCGATCAATCTCGCCGCCGCGCTGGCCGGGAAAGGCCTCAGGACGCTGCTCATCGACCTGGATCCCCAGGCCAACAGCTCGATGTCGTTCGTCGACGTGCACCAGGTAGAGCACTCGGTCTACGACGCGCTCATCGAGCCCGACGTGCACCTGCCGGATATCCTGGTCCCCGCCGACAAAGTCGACAACCTGATGGTGGCGCCCTCGTCCATCGCGCTGGCCAAGCTCGAGGCCTCGCTGATGGGGGAGCTCGACAGCTACTACCGGTTGATGGACGAGCTCAAGCGGACGCGGCGGAAGTTCGACTACGTCATCATCGACACGCCGCCGACCCTCGGCATCATCACCGTCAACGCCCTGGTCGCGGCCTCGCACGTGCTCATTCCGATCCAGTCGAGCTACTTCGCGCTGGAGGGCACCGACGACCTGCTGGAGACGATCGGCAAGGTCAAGCGGCGGGCCAACCCGCGCCTGCAGATCCTCGGCGCGCTGCTGACCCTGTTCGACAAGCGGACACTGCTGTCCCGAGACATCCGGCGGCAGGTCAAGGAGGTCTTCGGCGACAAGGTGTTCAAGACCGTGATCTCGAAGAGCGTGCGCCTGGAAGAGAGCCCGGCCTACCGGGAGCCGATCTTCAGCTACGCGCCCCGGTCGAGCGGCGCCTACCAGTACTACAAGCTCTCGGAGGAGGTCTTGAGCCGTGTCTGAGAGAGCCGGCCGGCGCGGACTGCCGCTGCAGATGAGGATGCGTCACGACACGCACTTCGTCGAGGAGCTGGCGGATCTGCACGGCGAGCCGATCGGCCGGCTGCTGCCGCTTTCGGTCATCGAGCCCGATCCGCATCAGCCGCGCTCGAGCATGGGAGCCCTGGACGAGCTGGTGGCCTCGATACGCGACAAGGGCGTACTCGAGCCGATCCTCGTCAGGCCGATATCCGGTTCGGGCGCCGCCGGAGAGCCGAGCCACCGCATCATCTCGGGCGAGCGCCGCTACCACGCCGCGGACGAGGCCGGCCTCCTCGAAATACCGGTGATCGAGATGGAGGTAGGGGAGGA